>JAISVU010000417.1 GCA_031271375.1 Clostridiales bacterium
ACTTCTTTAAGCTCGCGGGCCTGTACAAGATGTTTTCCGACCCCACCCGCGTTAAAATCCTCTGGGCGCTCCATTGCCGCAGGATGTGCGTCTGCGACCTCGCGGTGCTGCTGGGTATGACGAAATCCGCTATATCACACCAGTTAAAGTCGCTACGCCTGACGAACCTGGTTAAGTACGAAAAACAAGGCAAGGTCGTGTACTATTCCCTTGCGGACGAGCATGTGGAGGATATCTTTGAAAAAGGGTTCGCGCATATCCATGAGTAATAGGGTATCGGTATGAAACGCTTTATAATTGTCACGGCTTGCATAGTTCTCATATGCGGCGCGTTGTTTTACTTTACGTCATGGCCCGGAAAGTACTCCGATGCCGCAGCCACCGGGGGCGTCGTAAACCTTAATGGGCATGACTTGTCGTCGGAGCTTGTTAAGCTCGACGGCGAATGGGAGTTCTATTTCAACGAATTGCTTACGCCGGAAGCGGCGCGTCCAGATGCCGCGCCTTACGGCGATTCCGGGTTCATCAAGGTTCCGATGTCGTGGGACAAAGCGGGTTATCCGCTAAAGGGTTCCGCCACTTACAGACTGACGGTATTGACTGACGAGCTGGGCTTAATGCTGCACATCCCCAAAATAACGTTTTCATCCGTTGTATGGGTTAATGGCAAGAAGGTCTTCAGCGCGGGCATACCGGGCCGAACAAGGGAAGAAGCCACACCTGGCGTAGGAACCGCCTTCGTCCCTGTCACGCCGGAGAACGGGCGCATTGAGATCGTCGTTCAAGCGGCAAGCTATAACTGGTATGTCGCGGGGCTCCGTAACGGGTGGGAGCTGGGGCGTTCCGATATTATGCTGAAGGACGCCGCTGTCCGTTATTCGCTGCTTGCCCTCGCTATAGGCGCGTTACTTGTAATGGCCCTGTATCATATCATTTTATTCGCATACCGCAGAAGCGAGCGCGTGTACCTGGCTTTCGCGTTGACGCTGCTGTCCTCGTGCCTCAGGTATTTTCTCGAAACGCACGGCTTCGCCCAGCTGCTGCTGCCCGGCGGCATGGGCGAGGGCCTTATGCGCCTTTATCTGTCTACGGTTATACTGCAGCCCGGTCTGGAGGTTTTCTTCACGCATTCCGTTTTTTCGGTGCCGTATAAAAGCGCGGCCCGCCGCGTGATATATACCCTGTGCGCCGTTGTTCCGATGTTTTTCACGTTTGTGCTGCCTGACGGGATAATTTACGCTAATTACTATTTGTTTTTGGTGACTGTCCCGATGGTCTGGTCGGTAATAAGCGCGCTGAGGGCCAGTCGCAGTCGCATTTCAAGCTATAACGCGCTGTTCCTGGTTTCAATGGCCATTTTTATCCTGTGGTATCCGATACAGAAGATATGGCTGGACGACGCGCTGTTTATGCCGGGCGCCGCCACGCATATGTTCCTGTCGCTGTCGCAGTGCGTAATGCTTGCCGTCAGTTACGCCGAAACCAAGCGCCGGATAGACGACCTCGCCGCAAAGACAGATTTTTTCCGCAAGATGAATCACTCGATGCGCACGCCGCTGACGGTGCTGTCGACAAATATCCAAGTGGCGCGGTTGCGCCCGGAAGAGGCCGAGGGCTTATTAAAGGATTCCCAGGCCGAGATTATGAAGCTGGCGGACATGGTATCGGACGCGCTAAAGAATAACGGCGGGGCAGGGGAACGGTAATGGAGAAGGATTCATAGGCATAAGGTGTAGAAAATGGATAGCGAGTCCCAGCTAACTTCAAGCCCAAAATTGATCCTCTGTGTCGAGGATGAAAAAAGGATTTTGGAAAACAACCGCAAGGTCTTTTCAGACAGCGGTTTTAACGTGTTGACCGCTGAAAACCTAAAAGAAGCCCGCGCGCATTTGGCCGATTATGAGCCGGACGCCATCGTTCTTGACATTATGCTGCCGGACGGCCTGGGGCTTGATCTGCTGCGCGAGCTGCGCGAAGGGGGGAGCAAAATCCCCGTTATCATGCTGACCGCCTGGGGCGAGCCGGACGACATAGCCCGGGGCTTGGATGCCGGGGCCAATGATTACCTGTCGAAGCCCTTTGAGTACAGCGTCCTTCTTTCCCGGGTAAAGGCGATGTTCCGCAATGTGGAGCAGCTGCCCGAAATCCTGAACCTGGGCGGGCTTCAGCTAAAACTTATGTCGCGGGAGGCCCTTATCGCCGGTGAGCCGCTGGGCCTTTCCCCTAAGGAATACGATCTTCTGCAGTTCTTTGTGCAGAACAGGGACCGCAGCATGAGCGCGGCTTATGTATACGAGGCCGTATGGGGCCAGCCGATGACCGGCGACGCCCAGGCCCTGCGCAGCGCCGTTTCGCGCCTGAGGAAGAAGCTGCAGGGCAGCGGATACACAATCACCAGCGAGTACGGCGGCGGATACCGGTTTGAGCGGGGGTAGGGGCGCCCAAAGGCCGCCAATTAATAATGAACAATGAATAAATATCGTTAAGGTAAGGATGATATTAAGATGATGAAAGACCCTGAGAAAACCATAGGGAACCTGATTGACAAGCAGAAGGTCGCCTTTATTGCGTCGGTTGACGGCGAGGGCTTCCCTAATATGAAAGCCATGCTGAGGCCGCGTAAGAGAAACGGCCTGCGTGAGATTTGGTTCTCTACGAATACGTCGTCCATGCGCGTGGCCCAGTACCGCCAAAACCCCAAGTCCAGCGTCTACTTCTGCGACAGGCGCTTCTTCCGAGGCGCAATGCTGCTGGGAACGATGGAAGTCTTGGAAGACTCGGCCATTAAGGAAGAGCTTTGGGAGCGCGGAGACACGATGTATTATCCGGGGGGCGTGACCGATACAGATTACTGCGTACTGAAGTTCAGCGCTCAAAAGGGGCGCTATTACAGCAATTTGGGGAGCGAGGACTTTACGATATGACTGTGACAGAGGTCGCAATCGACATAGACGAATATCCAGCCGAGCTAAGGCCGCTGCTGACCGGAGCGAAACTCTACGACAGCAGCTGTTCGCCGGAAGCGCGGGTTATCTTCATAGATAAAGACGCCGGGTACTTCCTAAAAATCGGTCGCGCTGCGGACTTAAACCGCGAATACGAGCTGACGCGCTATTTCCATGATAAAGGCTTGGCTGCGAAAGCCGTGGATTATCGCTCCGACAGTGAGCGGGGCTACCTTATAACCCAAAAGCTGCCGGGCGGCGATTGTATCGCGGCGAAATATCTTGAACAGCCTATACGCCTTGCGGAATTGCTTGGTGAGCGGCTTGCGCTTTTGCATAGCCTGGATTGTTCAGGCTGCCCTGTCCAAAATCATACCGAAACATATCTCGCAAAAGCTAAACGGAATTACGCCGCGGACACGTTTGATAGAAGTCACTTTCCTGACAGTTTCGGTTACCTCAGCGCGGAAGAAGCGTGGGGTGTTGTGGAGAAACAAGGTCATTTACTCAGAACCGATACGCTTCTGCACGGCGATTACTGCCTGCCGAATATTATGCTTGACGATTGGCGGTTCAGCGGCTTTATAGACCTTGACAGCGGAGGCGTCGGCGACCGTCATGTTGATATATTCTGGGGCGTCTGGTCGCTGCGGTTCAACCTCAAAACAGACATATACCGCGAACGCTTCATTGACGCCTACGGACGCGGCACAGTAGATGAGGAAATGCTGCGTGTCGTTGCGGCGGCGGAGGTGTTTGGTTAATGCAGCGCAATCTTCTGCTTCCAACTTCATCAAAAACGGAGGCTTTGCATGTTCACAGTAGGCGTAACCGGCCACCTAAGGCTGCCGGCGGAACAGCTTCCGGACACTGCGCAGGAGGTCAAGGCGTTTCTCGCTGAAACCAAAGCGGCGCACGACGAGGCCCGCGTGCTCTCCCCCTGCGCCGAAGGCGCGGACATGCTCTGCGCGGGGCTGGCGCTTGAGCTGGGCCTGCGGCTGGCGGTTCCCCTGCCTATGGATTCCGCCGAATACCGTAAGGATTTTTCAACTTCCGCCGCCGAAGAGTTCGGCCGCCTGCTTGCGCTGGCGGACGAGGCGTTCACGGTTTTACCACAGGAACCTCTTCCGCCCGGGCTTGTGCCAAGGGGCTTTTACTACCGCCAAGCGGGGATATATGTTGCGCGGCACTGCGATATCCTGCTTGCCGTTTGGGACGGTTTAGAGCATGACACGGTGGACGGCGCGGGCACATGGGAGACTGTCAAGCTCGCGAGGCAATTTGGCAAGGCGGTACATATCATAAGTGTATATGGCTATCCAGACGGCCCATAATCCCTAAACTAATTTTTATTTTCTCTCTGTGCCTCTGTGCCTCCGTGTGAGAAAAAAACACCCGGCTTGCAGGAGAGTCCCGTGTGCCGCTGTTTTCAGTCTCTTCCATGTGATTTTTATTGTTTCACACAGAGGCACAGAGACACGGAGGAAAAGAGGTTAGGAGAAGAACTTAGCATATTTAGCTATTATGAGGCAATTGGATAGTCATTTAAGTGTAACGTACCGGGAGGCATACGGGATGTTTTCACTTACTAGGATTACTGGACACTGCCCTAAGATCATGTTCTTCAATATGATCTTAGGATGAAAAAAGAGCGGCCATATTCGCGGCGGATTTTGGGGCTTTTTTACATGGTGTGATATGTTATATTTAAACAAATCTACGGTGTGAGCGGATGATAACCGGCGATATTAAGAAGATCGACTTGAGTATCTCTTTATTTGAGCAGATGATAACCAACGGTAATTTATCCGTTGATAAATCAATATTTATCGAGAATTTTCTTAATGAGACGAGCAGTAGGGGCGGCGTTAAAGTAGGCGCGATTTTGCGCCGGTTTGCCGCCGCCCCTACATTGGATATGCATCTGTGTTCGTTGTAGTGTTAGGCAATCGCCCGTCAAGTTGTTGGCATTGATATATTCATAATGTAAAAATGCGCTTATACATACCGAGGATGACTTTTGCCAGTAAATATCTGGACTCTGGGTTCTTCTTTATCTCGTCTCTATGACGCGGCTTACGGCCGCGTCAGCTGCACCCCGTGGTCGTCCCGCATTCCGTGCAGACCTTGCATGTCCCGTTCTTCACCAGTTTTGGGCTTTTACAGTTTGGGCAAACCTCGCCGTAGAGATAATCGGCTGCTGTATAGGATGTCTCGGCTTGGTCGCGGGGCGGCTTAACCTCCCAAAACTCCGGTTTTTCCTGGCAGTACGTGAAATTCCCCAGTTCTATGTCGATTATCTTGCTGATAAGATCCGAAACGGAATCCACATGCTTGATAAACGGATGCCCTGTCACAAAGCCGCTGGGGTCATATTTCTGGCCCCTATACATCTTGGAAATATCTGCCGGCGGAACCCCGTACTGCATCATCTCGGATATCGTCTTGGAGATGCTGTCCAGCAAGCCTTTAACCAGCGAGCCCTCCCTGCCCGACGAGATATAAATCTCGCCAAGCCGCCCGTCGGCATAGAACGATGTGGTAATATAGAGCTTAAGCCCGTCAATCTCGGCCTCGTGAACCCGTGCGGAGCGTATGCCCCGTGGTTTTTCCCGCCTCGCGGTCTTGCTGCGCTGGGCATAGGTAATCAGTTCGTTATAAGTGAAATCGGTAAGGGGCTTCTCGCCGCCGGCGGTGGCCGAGGAACTGAGGGGCTGGCAGGCCTTTGAGCCGTCCCTGTACAGCGCTATAGCCTTAACGCCCAGCTGCCACGACAGGTAATAAATCTTCTTTATATCGTCATTGGTGGCTTCCTGGGGCAGGTTCACGGTCTTGCTGATAGCCCCGGACACATGGGGGGCGATGGCGCCCATCATCTTCACATGGCCTTCGGGGGCGATATAGCGCTGGCCCGTGCCGCATTTGCTCGCCGTGTCGAAGACCGCGTAATGCTCGGTCTTTAAGTGAGGCGCGCCTTCAATCTTTCCGTCAGCGAGGATTTCATACCCGTCCTTCTGCTCTTTGCGCATCACATAGGCCAGGATATCCGCCGCTTCCGACTCTGTATAACACAGCTTGCGCAGCGCCGTTTCTATAGCGGGGTTGACGATCTGCATAAACCCGCCGCCCACGAGCTTTTTATAGGCAATATGGCTGAAAAAGGGCTCCGACGAGGTTGAGGCGCAGTCCATCGCGAACGCGATCGTCCCGGTCGGCGCGAGGACGGATACCTGGGCGTTTCTGAACCCATGCTCCCGCCCGGATATTATCGTTTCATTCCATACGTCCCTTAAAGCCTCGGAGATATTATCCATCCCTACAGACCGCAGGATATCGTGGTCTATGACAACCGGTTGGTACGGCATGTCCTCAAAAACCGCGTCGTTGTCGTTATACGCCGCCGCCCTCGCGTGGTTCCTTATAACCTTGTTCATATGCTCTTTATTTATATCGTAACAGGCAAAGGGGGACAGCCTTTGCGCCATCATAGACGAGGTATAATACGAATGCCCCGTCATTAGGCTTGTAAGAGCCGCGGCTACGTTACGCGCCTCGTCCGAATCGTAGGGCAGGCCCATCTCCATAAAGAGGGTTCCCAGGTTGGTAAGGCCCAGGCCCGTGGTACGGAACATATAGGACTTACGGGCGATGTCGGCGGTGGGGTAGGTACCCCAATGGATCGTCGCCTCCAGCACGAGCTGAACGAGCCGCACGCAGTGCAGATAACCCTGCGCATCAAATGCGCCGGTTTCGCTATTATAGAATTTAGTCACGTTGATGCTGGCAAGGTTGCAAGCGGTGTCGTCCAGGAACATATACTCGGAGCAGGGGTTGGAGGCGTTTATACGGTTATGGGGAGCGCCCAGCGCGCCGTCCTCGCCCCTGGGGCAGGTATGCCAGGCGTTGATCGTGTCGTCGAACTGGACGCCGGGGTCGCCGCAGCGCCAAGCCGCCTCGGCGGTGCTGTCCCAAATCTCCTTGACGGGAATAACGCGCTCGGTCTTGCCTGTTGTGCGCGCGGTAGTCTCCCAAACCGCGTCGGGAACGCCGATACGCTCCATAAACGCATTGGGGATGCGGATTGAGTTATTGACATTCTGCCCCGATACGGTTTCATAGGCGTCGCCGTCTATCGAAGCCGAATAGCCCATCTTTGCCAGAGCGGCTACCTTGTCTTCCTCAACAGACTTCCATTTTATGTAATCAAGGATCTCCGGGTGATCCAGGTTGAGAATATTCATCTTGGCGGCGCGCCTGGTGGTGCCGCCGGACTTGATGGCCCCGGCGTTCCTATCCGAAACCTTCAAGAAGCTCAGAAGCCCCGAGGACTTCCCGCCGCCGGAAAGGGTTTCGTCCTTTGCGCGGATAACGGACCAGTTAGTGCCTACCCCGGAACCGAACTTGAACAGCAGCGTCTCCGTCGTAAGCTGATCCGTCAATGATTTATCGCCGATAAGGGAATCGACAAGGCTTATAATAAAACAGGCGGAACCAAAGGTCCTGGTATAAGCGTCTTCCGCTTGAACCGATTCGCCCGTCTTCTCGTCGTAGTAATAAAGCCCTTTGCCTGGCCCGCCTATGCCATAAGCCAGCTTTAGCCCCGTGTTAAACCACTGGGGGCTGTTGGGCGCCCAGATTTGAGCCAGCATCATATAGGCCAGCTCGTCGTACAGGACGTCCTTCTGTTCCGGGTCTATCATCTTTTCGTCTGCCAATGCCTCAACCCAGAACGAGACCATCCTATGCACGATGTCCTTCATAGAGAACTCATAGCCCCGGCTGTTATTAACGCCCTTTTTACGGAAATACTTGCTAGCGATAATGTCGCAGGCGCTTTGGGAATAATCCTGGGGAAACTGCAGCCCCTTCATTTCCGTGATGACCGCTCCGGTGGCGTAGTTCTTCAGCAGGACATCGACCTTTTTCCATTTGAACAGGTCGTAAACTGTCTTCTTAGACTTGTCCAGGTTCTTTGTGTAACGCCTCTCCAGTAAATTTGCCAATCCCATTACAATACCCCTTTACACGAGAATGTACTAGATATTGTATCACGATTAAATATTATGTCAATATATAGTGAGAATTATTTACCGCCTTCTGACCGTTCCCTTAGTAAACCGGTTATCTCCGCCATAAAGGTATCGATGTCGCCGAACCTTTTATACACCGAAGCGAAGCGGATGTAGCTTACCTCGTCCAGCTCTTTTAAGCGGTTCATAACCAGCTCGCCGATTTCCCGGGACTCGACTTCCTTTTTTCCGGAACCCATACATTCCGCCGTAACGTCGGCTACGAGGCTTTCCATCTGATCCATCGACACATGGCGTATGTTGCAGGATTTAACGACCCCCGCAAGGATTTTGCTCGGATCGAATATCTCCCTGCTGCCGTTGCGCTTGATAACCGTCAGGGGTGTACCCTCATGCCGCTCATATGTGACGAAACGGTTCCCGCAGCCGTCGCAGGTGCGCCTGCGGCGGATAACCGTGCCGTCTTCAAGGTGGCGCGTGTCCGTCACCCTTGTGTCCGCTTCCCCGCATTTAAGGCATTTCATCGGCAGCTGCCCCCTAAAATAAAGTAAAAGAACCCCGCTTCCAAGGTTCTTTAATCTTATGATACATAGTGGGCACGATTGGACTTGAACCAACGGCATCCAGCTTGTCGAGCTGGCGCTCTCCCAACTGAGCTACGCGCCCGCGTGTTCGCGGCAGTTCCGCTAACCTATGACAGTATAGCAGAAAGCGGTTGGAAAAGCAAGAAGAATTTTTGAAATAAGGTTTTGAATTTTTGATAAATAAAAATGGATATATTCAACTGCTGCGGTTTTTATTGACGTTGCCTACATTTTGCGTTATGCTATACCTATAAACAGATTGGAGCGGATATGTATGTCTAAAAACGCGACGATAAACCTGCGTGTCAATTCCGAGGCGAGAGACAAGGCCAGGGATATTCTGGCCACTTTAGGGCTGACCCTCAGCGATGCCTTTAACCTGATGATCTACCAGGTTGGCATTGTCCGGGGCTTGCCATTCGAGGTAAAGCAGCGTCTGCCGATGGAGCTGAACGACGGCCGCGGCTCGTATATTTGCGAAGACGGGCATCTGCATGACTACAGCAAGTTCGACTTTGAGGCCGCAGAACGCGACCTTGCCGGGCCTTTTAAAACCCTTGAAGATTACAAGGCTTGGCTTGAGGCTGACGACGATGAGGAGTAAACTCAAGTATGAAATTTGGCCCCAAAAGGCTTACCGAAAACAGTACAAGCTCCTTGAAAGCTGTGGTTATGACATGTCGCTGCTGGATATTGTTGCTTATAAACTGGCATGCGGCGAAAAGCTCCCTCCCGAAAATAGGGATCACCCCTTGAAAGGTAAATATAAAAGATTCCGCGACTGCCACATCAAGGACGACTGGTTCTAATCTATAAAATAGACAAAGGTCAGCTCATCCTGATACTCTCCGAAACCGGCGCCCACTCTGACATCATGGAGTGAAAATATTTTCATTGACATCAAAGCCTTTTTTCGTTACAATAGCGTTGTCCGTGCTAGCCGGGGAAGTAGCGGCTCCCTGTATCCGCAATCCGCTGCAGCGGAGGTGACGCCCGTCCTTAGGCTCCTTTCTTGTGGGGTCTGCCCCCGCGTAAGTGATGTTGATGGCCAAGTCCCGCGCAATGCCGTCCGGCGAACCGCGTCAGGTCTGGAAGGAAGCAGCGCTAAACCGGCAGCGGTATGTGCCGCGGGAGCGCTTGACCGGAGTCAACTGCCGGGGTAACGCCCGGAAGAAAATGTCGAAGGCGGGCGCACGGACACCTAGAACCGAGAGCTCAGGGCCGAGAACCCAGAAAAGAGTTAGTATCCCAGGAGAACCATGTAGCGGCGGGTTTTGAACTGCTCGCCCTCGTAGGTGTTGTCAACGGTGTCAATGTAGACGCCGTTATTTTTTTCTATAACGCGGCGGGAGGCGATATTCTCCTCGTTGCAGGTGATGAGCGCGTTTTTTATGTTCAGCTTTTCCGCTTCTTTAAGCAATAAGGCCAGCAAGACCGAGCCGTATCCCATGCCCCACCTGCCGGCGCGTACCGCGTAGCCGATGTGCCCGCCGAAACGCTCCAACACCGGGGTGAGGGAATGGCGGATATTGCCCTCGCCGATAACCTCGCCGCCCATAACCAGCCAGAAGGCCGAGGCGGGGACATACCCGTCCTTCAAGTTAATGCCAAGCCGGTCGTCTTCAAAGCGCCGGATAAGCCCCGGCCCCCAGATTTCAAACTCGTCCGGGTCCGGGAAATGGTGTTTGACACCCAATTCTTTATAACCGCGGCAGACGTCCAGGTAGCTGTCCATGAAAGACTGCTCGGGCCTTATAAGGCGTAAGCCGGGTTTATCCGCCGCCCAGCGGCGGCACCGTTCAATACGCGCCCCCGGCGGCTTGTCGCCGTGCTCGGGGTCGTCGTATGAGTAGGCGCGGAGCTTGTCGCAGGGAAGCGCTTCGCATTCACCGCAGTGTGTAATACCCTCCATCAGAGCTTTACCTCCGCCCCTTCGTTGTCGATCCAGAGCGCCGCTTCCTCGGTATCGAAGATAAGGACGCAAGAGCTCTCACCCTCGGGGCCGTCGGGGAAGTGGTTAATGCACCAGTCCCGCCAAAGGTCATTGCGCAGGGCGTTGTCCTGGGAGACGCGCACCGTTCCCGTGAGCGTGACGTTATTATACCCGTCACGGAAACAAAGGCTCACCTTTGGGTTTGCGATAATGCGCTGGGCTTTGGGCGACCGTATTGCGGTTGAGGTGTAAACAGTCCTTATCCCGTCGGCCTTCATCATCGAGATTGTGCTGGCGCGCGGGTATCCGTCCTCGCGTATGTAGGCGATGGTCACCGAATCGCTGCCCGCGACGATTTTCTCGGCTTTTGCGATGATTTCGCTTTTGCCGGTCATAGTATCTCTCCTAATCTTACATAATAGGCGTAAGCGCCGCGACGGTTCCGTGGCTCGGGCCTTCGCCCGTGACCGGATCCTTTCGGTAATTAATGTAATACATATAATCCTTTTTATCCCCTATTGCCGCCATTGTAACGCGTCCAATAACCAACCGGGTTTTACCCTTGCCGCTCAAGTCAATATCGCTGTGCAGCTTACATTCATAGCTCAAAAAGGCTTCTTTAACACGCGGCGGCCTGACGGTTTTAGACGCTTCGGCGGTGAGCCCCGCGGCCTCCAGCTCGTCGTTATCTTCGCCGTTCGCCTCGATGGTTTTCTTGCAAGCGCCGTAATAGCCGGCGCTCATAAAGTTTACGCAGAATTCTTTGTCCCTTAGGATGTTCTTGTAGGTGTGAGACAGCGTCCAGCAGCCCGGAATAACGGCGTAGAAGCCATCCGCGTCGCCCGAGAAAGCGCTCCAGCCCTGGAAGCAGGCATTGACATTGCCGTTCTCCTTTAATGTCGTAATCAAAAACAACGGCTGCGGAACTCCAGCCACATATTCAAAATGTGAGAACACGTCATACATCCCCGGCCAGTCCTCTTTAAAATGCGCGGGCCGCTCTAAACCGATTTCAGTTTTCATTAAATCCTCCCTTCATTTTTTCTACAGTATACCAATATAAACACGACAGCTGTATGCCTTGTTTATTTATATTTCGCTAAAATATTCTTTGCGGCGGCTTGAATTTCGTCGGCAATGTCAAGAGGCTCGATGACCCTGACCCTGCCGCCGAAGCTCAACAGCCAGCTTATTATATAATCCCTGTTGGTAAAGCCAATCTCAAACAGAAGGCCTTCCGGGGTTTCACTATAGCACTCCAGCCCGTAGGTTTCGATTAGCTTATATCTCTCCGAGGGGTCGAAGAGGGCGGCGAGGCTGATATCGTCGGTGAAGCGGGCGTTAAAGTCCCGCCTCTCCGGCGGAATGTCGCGCACCGGATAATGTTCGTCCGACAGTTCAAGATTCCATAAACGCTGGAGCTTGAACATGCGCCAGTCCCGCCGGTCTGTGCAATATCCGAACACATACCAGGCCGTCCATTGGAAGATAACGAAATAGGGTTCAATGCGGCGGCGAACCGCGCCTTTTTCATAATAATAATCGAACTCTATTAGCCGCGCCTCAAGGACGCCGCGCTTTATCAGCTCTATTTTAACCGTGAGCTGGCCCTTATAATGGGAGGCAAGGTCAATTATCACCGGTTCTTTTAAAGAGACTACCGCGCCGCTCCCCGCGCGGAGCTTCAGCAGCGTCTGCTCGATATGCGTCCGCCCCGTGACGCTGCCGATGCCTTTCAGCGCCGCGATGATGCCGGAAAGCTCGTCAGCGGTGAGAACGTTTTTATCCAATTTATACCCTTCGGCGATAGAGATGCCTCCGCCCGCGCCCTGGCGCGTTACGACGGGGATGCCCGCAAGGCACAGCGCGTCAATATCCCTGCCGATAGTCCGGCGGTTGACCTCAAAGCGCTCGGCTAGTTCCGGCGCGGTAACGCTGTCCCTTTGCAACAAAACCGTAAGAATGCCCAAGAGGCGGTTCAGCTTCATACATTCATCTCCCATAGGGTATTGTATCACTTGCGTTAAACACGGTCAACGTTCGTTAAATTATCATTTACGAACCGCCCATGATTGTGATATACTTAGACATTATATATAGCATAGGGGGAGATAATGTGGCCGGTAAGCTGGATATCGAAAAGCCCGAGATAATATGGAGCGACCGGAGGCGGCGCATGGGCCTGCCGCTCAGTTTTACGCGCTACGAGCTGACTTCGGAGCGCCTTACCTTACGGACGGGTTTTTTCAACACGACCACGGACGATAGTATGGTATACCGCATAATGGATCTGCGCCTCAACATAAGCCTGTGGGCTAAAATGTGCGGGGTAGGGACGATTACGCTGATTTCCACCGACGAGTCGCACCCTAAGCTGGTGTTAAAGAATATCAAGCAGCCGGAGGCCGTTCATCGGCT
>JAISVU010000009.1 GCA_031271375.1 Clostridiales bacterium
GTCAGGGAAGCAAGGGATCCGGCGAAGCGCGCGCCGTTCAAAGGCAACATGGACGTGGCCGAGCTGGAGAAGGTTATCCTTGATAAAGGAGCCGAAAACATCGGCCTGGTTGTGATGACCGTTACCAATAACTCCGCCGGGGGGCAGCCCGTGTCCATGCAGAACATGCGGGACACGGCGGCCGTCTGTAAAAAGCACGGGATACCATTGGACATTGATGCCGCCCGCTATGCTGAAAACGCGTATTTTATAAAGCGGGACGAACCGGGTTACGCCGATAAGACGATAAAAGAGATTGTGCGCGAGATGTTCAGTTACGGCGATTATTTCACGATGTCGGCGAAGAAGGACGGGATTGTCAATATTGGCGGCATAATTGGGGTAAAGGATATGAACGACCCGGTCATATCCCAAATAAAGGCCAACTGCATCAGCTACGAGGGGTTTTATACCTACGGAGGGCTTGCGGGGCGGGATATGGAAGCCCTGTCGATAGGGCTGTACGAGAGCATTGACGAGAGCTATCTCAAATACCGTATCGGGCAGATGGAGTATCTGGCGGCGAAGCTGGACGACGCGGGCATAGCGTATCAGGCGCTCGTGGGCGGTCACGGCCTGTTTATTGACGCCGCGGCTATGTTCCCCCATATACCGTATTATGAATTCCCGGCCCAGACCCTGTGCGTCGAGCTGTATAAGGAAGCGGGCATCCGCGCATGCGACATTGGCAGCTTCATGCTGGGCAATGACCCGGACACCGGCATACAGCTGGAGAGCCAGTTTGAGTTCAGCCGCCTCGCGATACCCAGGCGGGTTTATACGCAGGCCCATTTTGACATCATGGCCGAGGCCCTTGAAGCCGTCAAAGCCGGTGCGCACAGGATTAAACACGGATACCGCATTACATGGGAGCCTCCGATTTTACGGCACTTCCAGGCACACCTGGAACCGATCGGGTAAAAACCTCTTGGCTTATCGCGGCGCGTAAAGTATAACAAGTCTCGGGCGGTTGATAACCGCCCCTACGAACGTAAAATATCAAATAAAATCCTTGAAATTTTAAAATAATCCTTGACAAAGGAAAAAAGTTTCGGTATAATCGCTAATGCTGTCATTTCGTGCCAGCATTGAAACGGCGGTAAAGCGGCAGTAAACGGCAACAAAGCGGCAATGAAACGGGAGGTTGCGGCGTAAGCGATAACATAGACGGCTCTAAACCGTCCGCCGGTAATTCCCGCGGAGCCATGTCCGGTTTAAAATTGGACGGCGGTGTCACTGTACCAACAGCGTGATAAATCTCCTTTCGCGCAGCATATCTCGGTTCTCGGCCCTGGGCTCTTAGCCCTAGACGATACGCCCGGATGAGTGTACGGTTTCAGCTGTCGGAGGTGTGTAAAGGAGGAGTTCACCAAATGGCCGGAAACAAGATTCGTATCAACTTGAAAGCCTATGACCACATGACGATCGACCAAAGCGTTACGCAGATTATCGAGACCGCGAGACGCACCGGGGCGGAGATCAGCGGGCCAGTGCCGCTGCCTACGAAAAAAGAGATTATAACGATATTACGCTCGCCCCACGTCGATAAGGACAGCCGCGAACAGTTTGAGCGCAGGACGCATAAGCGGCTCATCGATATTCTATCACCCAACCCAAAGACTATGGAAGCGCTTTCACGGCTCGATTTGCCCGAAGGCGTGGATATTACGTTAAAGATCATGTAATGATCGCGTCCGGAGGTGCAGACAGTTGAAGAAAGCGATACTGGCAAAGAAGATCGGCATGACCCAGATATTCCTTGAAAACGGCATTCTGGTGCCGGTTACGGTTCTGGAAGCGGGGCCATGCGTGGTCGTCCAGAAGAAGACAATGGCTAACGACGGTTATGAAGCGGTTCAGGTGGGCTTCGTTGACGTAAAGCTGAGAAAGACCAGGGAACGGCCCGGGAATAAATCAGAAAAGACTGAGGAACCCAAGACCGACGGCATGCCCGGAAAGCGCAAGAAAGCCGTTCAAAGCAAAGCCGCGGGCGAATCCGCGATGAACATACCTAAGGGCAAGGAGCCCGCGGTAACAAGACCCATCCTGGGGCATTTCACGAAGGTCGGCTTGATGCCTAAGAAGTACCTGAAGGAGTTTAGGCTTGACGACATTTCCGGCCTTGAGGTGGGGAATGAGATCAAGGCCGATACGTTTAAAGCAGGCGAGCGCGTGGATATCTCGGGAACGTCAAAGGGTAAGGGCTATCAAGGCGCTATCAAACGCTACGGACAGCACAGAGGCCCGATGGCCCACGGCTCAAAGTATCATAGGGGTTTGGGCTCGATGGGCGCGGCCACTTCACCCGGCCGGGTTCCCAAGGGCAAGAAAATGCCCGGGCATATGGGCGCTAAGAAGATAACCATTCAAAACCTGGAGATCGCCAGGGTTGACGCGGAACGCAACCTCCTGCTTGTAAAGGGCGCGGTTCCCGGAGCGAACGGCACGGTGCTCTCGGTTAAGAACACCGTGAAGGCGTAATGCTTTATTATGGAGGTAAATATGTCTGAGTTGACGGTTGACGTTTATAATATTGAAGGCAAAACCACAGGCACTTATGAACTGCCCGCCGAGGTTTTCGGGATTGAAGCGAACGAGAACGCCGTGCATCAGGCGGTGGTGGCGTACCTGGCCAATCAGCGGCAAGGCACGAAGAGCGCGAAGACGCGAGCCGAAGTAAGCGGCGGCGGAGCTAAACCCAGGCCCCAGAAGGGTTCGGGCCGCTCCCGGCAGGGATCGACGCGCTCGCCCCAGTGGACGGGCGGCGGCGTGGTCTTCGCCCCAAAGCCCAGGGATTTCTCGGTAAAGCTCAATAAGAAGGTAAAACGGCTGGCCCTGCGCTCCGTCCTTTCATCGAAGGCGGCGGAGTCCCAGATAATCGTTCTTGAGGGCTTGAACCTAAGCGAGATCAAAACAAAAGAGATGGTACGCATACTGGGGAACTTGAAGGCCCCGGACGCGTTGCTGGTAATGTCCGCGCCGGACAGGAACGTCGTCCTCTCGGCCCGCAACATCGCGGGTATCAAAACGGCCTCGGTGAACACGATAAACACCTACGACATCCTTAAATACGATAAACTTATCGTGACAAAGGACGCCGCGGACAAGATCGGGGAGGTGTACGCCTAATGGCTGACCTTAAATATTACGACATAATCCTGAAGCCGGTCGTTACGGAGAAGAGTATGCAGGATATGTCCAACAAGAAATACGTCTTCTTCGTCCATCCCGACGCGACAAAGAACCAGATACGCGAAGCCGTTGAGAAGATGTTCGAAGGCGCGAAGGTTGACAGGGTGAACACAATGAACTATAAAGGCAAGCTCCGCCGCACGCGTACTTATAAGTACGGCAAGACCGTGGCGAGAAAGAAAGCCATAGTTCAGCTCAAGCAGGAGAGCAAGGAAATAGAGATATTCCAGGGAATGTGAGCTATGGGCTAGCCGCTAGACGCTAGGGTTTAGCAGCATGAAAGGATTGAGTCAGCATGGGAATTAAACGGTTTAATCCATATACGCCTTCGAGGCGGCAGATGACCGGCTCGGACTTTAACGAGATAACGAAGGACAAGCCGGAGAAGGCTCTGGTCGTCCACTTAAAGAAAAACGCCGGAAGGAACAACCAGGGCAAGATAACCGTCAGGCATCAGGCGGGCGGCGCAAAGAAGAAGTACCGCCTCATTGATTTCAAGCGGAATAAAGACGGCGTCCCCGCAAAGGTGGCCGCGATCGAGTACGATCCGAACCGCTCCGCCAATATCGCGCTTCTGCATTATTTAGACGGAGAGAAACGCTATATTCTAAGCCCCAACGGCCTTAAAACGGGAGATCAGGTACAGAGCGGCTCGGGCGCCGAGGTTCGCGTGGGCAACTGCCTTCCCCTGGCGGAGATACCTGTCGGCGCGGAAATACACAATATCGAAATGAAGCCCGGAGCGGGCGGCAAGATGGTTCGTTCCGCCGGGAACGTGGCGCAGCTTATGGCTAAGGAAGGCAAGTATGCGACGCTGCGTCTGCCCTCCGGCGAGATGCGGATGGTTCCCATCGGCTGCAGGGCCACATTGGGCCAGGTCGGGAATTTTGATCATGAACTGATAAACATCGGCAAGGCGGGCCGCACACGGAACATGGGCATCCGCCCGACAGTAAGAGGTTCCGTTATGAACCCCAATGACCACCCCCATGGCGGCGGCGAGGGCAGATCGCCGATAGGCCACCCCGGGCCGATGACGCCCTGGGGCAAGCCCGCGCTGGGCCACAAGACCCGTAAGCGCAAGAAACAAGGCAGCAAAATGATTTTGAGAAGAAGGACTAAGAACTAAGAAGAACCAGTAAAGAACGAAGACGGAAAGATGATTAATCGGAGGTCTATAGATGAGCAGATCCCTAAAAAAAGGCCCGTTCGCAGACGCGCATCTGCTTAAAAAGGTAGAGGCATTAAATAGCGCCAACTCCAAAGAAGTAATCAAGACTTGGTCGAGGCGTTCCACGATATTTCCCGATATGATCGGGCATACGATCGCGGTGCACGACGGGCGCAAGCATGTGCCGGTGTATGTTACCGAGGATATGGTCGGCCATAAGCTAGGCGAGTTCGCGCTGACGCGCACCTACCGGGGCCACGGAAAAGACGCCGAGAAACGGTCAAAGGTTAAATAGGCAGGTTTTATAACAGGTTTTCTGTAAAGGAGATTCATTATGTCAAAGGGACATAGAACCAAGGACAAGAAAGAGCGCAATGCGAATAACCGGGAAACAAGGCCCCACGCAAACCTCAATCATGTGCGGGTGTCTGATATCAAGGCCAGGGTTGTGCTTCAGCAGATAATAGGCAAACAGGTGACGGAAGCGCAGGCGATACTTGCTTACAATCCGCGTTACGCCGCCTACCTTATCAAGAAGCTGCTGGACTCGGCCGTAGCGAACGCCGAAAACAACCTGCACCTTGACGCGGCGACGCTGATTGTCAAGGAAGCCCACGCGAATAAGGGATCGTCTTATTATTCCCGCTGGCGGCTGCGTCCCAGGGCGAGGGGATCGGCGAACAGGATAGAGCGCAAGGTCAGCAACATTTCCATATTTTTGGCCGAGAAACAGTGACAGGAGGTTTGGAATGGGACAGAAGGTAAACCCACACGGACTTAGGGTAGGCATTATACGCGGCTGGGACTCCGTTTGGTACGCGGACAAGGATTTTGGCGACTTCCTGGTGGAGGACGACAGGATACGCAAGTTTATCAAGAAAAAGCTCTTCGCCGCCGGCATTGCCAAGATAACGATACACCGCACCAGCGCTAAATGCAACGTCACCATCCATACCGCGCGGCCCGGCGTTGTTATCGGAAGGAGCGGCCAGGCAATAGGCGAGCTTACCGAGGACATCCAGAAGATGCTCAAGGTTAATAAAGAGCAGCGCGCTTTTGTATACATCGAGGAAGTGCGCGCGCCGGAGCTTAACGCGCAGCTTGTGGCCGAGGATATCGCAAAACAGCTGGAGAACCGCGTGACATTCCGCCGCGCTATGAGAGGCGCGATGACAAAGACAATGAAAATGGGCGCTAAGGGTATCAAGACCGCCACTTCGGGGCGGTTGGGCGGCGCCGATATAGCAAGAGGAGAATCTTATCACGAGGGTACGATTCCGCTGCAAACCCTTAGGGCCGATATCGACTACGGTTTTGCCGAGGCCGCTACGGCCGCGGGGAGGCTGGGCGTGAAGGTATGGATATACCGCGGTGAGGTCTTTGACAGAAAAGCCGTCGAGAACCCCGAACCGCCCCGGTCCGCGCGCAGGGACGGCAGGCCGGGAGGCGACAGGCGCCGTAACGACAGACCCAGGGGCGACAGACCGGGCGGATCCGACAGACCGCGCGGCCCCAGGCTTGACCGCAGACCGGGAGGCCCGGGCGGGTACGGAGGCCAGAACAGGCCGCCGCGGCCCGCGGGGGAGCAGGGACGGCAAGACACCCGCGTTAGGAGTGATAGCTGATGTTAATGCCGAAAAGGACGAAATACCGCAAACAGTTCAGAGGGCGCATGAAAGGCCGCGCGACAAGGGGCAACCGGATAACGTTCGGCGAGTACGGGTTAGTTTCGATGGAGCCTTCCTGGGTTACGTCAAATCAGATTGAAGCGGCCCGTATAGCGATGACGAGGCACATAAAGCGCGGCGGTAACGTGTGGATAAAGATTTTCCCCGATAAGCCCGTGACCGAGAAACCCGCCGAAACACGCATGGGCTCAGGAAAAGGCTCGCCCGAGTATTGGGTGGCCGTCGTAAAACCCGGCAGAGTCATGTTCGAGATGAGCGGCGTAGCCGAGGAAGTGGCGCGGGAGGCTCTGAGGCTCGCAATGCACAGGCTGCCGATGAAATGCAAGATAATGTCGAAGAAGGACCTTGACAACGAAATAGACGCTTTAGAACTCCAGTCCGGAGCTGCCGGTACATCTGGCGGCGCTTCTGATGAAACCGCTGAAACGGTTTCCGCTCAGGCTTCGGAAAATGTAAAACAGGAAGCGGGTGTTGGCGTTGAAGAGTAAGAAGTATCTTGAGGAGATATTGGAAAAGACCCCCGAGGAGCTGGATACAGCCTTGATAGACGCTAAGAAGGAGCTGTTTAACCTGCGGTTCCAAAACGCGACGAACCAGCTGGACAACACGTCAAGAATCCATGAGGTTCGCAAGAATATAGCGCGGATCAAGACGATACAGACGCAGCGCAAGATGGGCCTTGTGAAATAATCACGCGGGAAAGGGAGGATAAACGCTTTGGTACAGAATGAAGAAGTAAACGAAGTTTTAAACGAAGAGCCAAGAAAAGATGCTGTCGAAGCATCGGCAGGCAATGCGCGGAATCTCCGCAAAACCCGCATAGGCAGGGTCATAAGCAGCAAGATGGATAAAACCATCGTTGTAGCGGTTGAGGATCATATGAGGCATCCCCTCTATAAAAAGATCATCAAGACAACCCTTAAACTCAGAGCGCATGACGAGAAAAACGAATGCGGCGAGGGCGACAAGGTAAAGGTTATGGAAACAAGGCCGCTGTCAAAGACAAAGAGATGGCGCTTAGTTGAGATATTGGAGAAGGCGAAGTAATCAGAAGAAAGATAACCGAGCTTTAGCAGGAGGCAGACGATGATACAACAGGAATCCAGACTGGTAGCCGCGGACAATTCCGGCGCTAAGGAACTGCTGTGTATCCGAGTATTAGGCGGATCACTGAGGCGGTACGCCGGTGTTGGCGACGTAATAGTGGCGACGGTTAAATCCGCCACGCCCGGCGGCGTTGTAAAGAAAAGCGAGGTTGTAAGGGCAGTTGTGGTAAGGACTAAGAAACCCATAGCGCGCCCGGACGGCTCATATGTGCGTTTCGACGACAATGCCGCGGTAATAATCAAGGAGGACAAAAACCCCAGGGGTACGCGTATCTTTGGCCCTGTGGCGAGAGAACTCCGTGAAAAGCAGTACATGAAGATTTTATCCCTCGCTCCGGAGGTGCTTTAAATGATAAAACCCAGTACGGAACGGCCTGCCCTGATGCGGATAAAACGCGGCGACAGGGTGGTTATTATAACGGGCAAGGACAAAGGCGGGGAAGGCAAGGTTCTGCTTGTAGACAGGAAGAAAAGCCGGGTTATCGTTGAAGGCAAGAACATGGTAACGCGCCATACGAAACAGAGCACCGCGCATCCTCAGGGCGGATTAATAAAGAAAGAAGCCCCGTTGCACGTCTCTAACGTTATGCTTCTGCATAATGGCAAGCCCACAAGAGTGGGATATAAGGTGGAACGCAAGGAAGTCAACGGGAAGATGGTCAACGTCAAGTACCGCGTCGCTAAGAGGACGGGCGAGATTATAGACTAACGGCGCGTCTGGAAGCCGAGTCCTACATGGGAAGCCGCGCTCGACAGGGAAAGGCATAGGCGCTTGGGGCGGGAACGGCTCTTGGCGCAAGGAAGGGAGTGTAACACTCTTTGAACAGACTGTTGGAAATATACGAGAAAGACGTTGTTCCGGCAATGATGCAAAAATTTCCATATAAGAACAAGATGGCTGTGCCAAAGATCGCCAAAATCGTTATTAACATCGGTCTTGGCGAGGCAAGGGAAAACGCTAAGGCCATTGAGAACGCCATCGGCGATTTGACCACGATCACCGGCCAGAAAGCGGTGTCCACAAAGGCTAAGAAGAGCATTTCAAACTTCAAGCTGAGGGCAGGGGTGCCGATAGGGGTTAAAGTTACCCTCAGAGGCGACAAGATGCTTTCCTTCGCCGACAGGCTTATCAACGTGGCGCTTCCCCGGGTTAGGGACTTCAGGGGCATCTCGCCGGAATCCTTCGACGGGCGCGGGAACTACGCGCTGGGCATAAAGGAGCAGATCATATTCCCTGAGATACAGTACGATAAGATCGACAAGATCAGGGGTAT
>JAISVU010000062.1 GCA_031271375.1 Clostridiales bacterium
TCATATTTTTATCACCTTTTTATCATGTTTTTATCAGCCTCAAAGAAAGAAACCGTTTATTTCCTCAAGCGCGGCGTCGGTGAGCATGACGGGGAAGAAGTTCCCTGTGCTTTTATGGACAACCTCGCTGTCGGCCGGCATCCCCAGAGCCTGGAACAACTCCCGCTTGAACATCCCTTTCGAGAGCCGAACCTTGGCGTTTGCCAGCACGCACCAACGCTCATACGCTTTGAACACAGCCGCAGTGTTATGGTTCTTTTTGTACACGCCGTCATGGGGAAGCGTCCACTCCTCAACAAACTGTTTAATTTCGCTGTTGTCAGTTTTATAGCGTTCAAGGACCGCTTCGCTGTCTTTGGGTATCGTTAGCGTATAGTTGTTTAAAACCGCTCCCCGCGCGGCTTCAAGGGCTTTTAGGATAAACCCGCCGCGCTCCGCGAACATCAAATCGCAGAGGTTCTTAACCTGCTTATTCTTTGGGATAACATTGTCGCAGCGCAAAGGAATAATCCGGTCATACACATGGTCGCCCTTGTCCCCGCCGAACAAAGGAAGCTGATTGCCTACGAACCACAGCACGCCGTCGTAGCGGAACGAATAACTGCTCTCGAACTTGCGCTCCGCATCTATGTTGTCGCCGCCCGTAAGCTGTTTAAAGGTGTTAATTTCGGGAGCCCGCATAAACGACATATCGTTGGAGCCGCACAGCCTTTTGCCTTGAAACCCGGCAGACGCGAACTTGCTCGTTTCGAGGGTTGACAGGTCAGTGTTGTTGAAATTGTCCCTGCCGACAATGCGCTCTGCAAGCTGTTTTATCTGGGTCTTGCCGCTGTTCCCGCGCCCAATCATAAACAGCGCTTTTTTGAAAAGAAAGCCCTTGACGTTGGAGAAAGCAAGTCCGGAAAACTCATAAATCAAGCGTTCCCCGTCAGGGTTGCCTTTCATTAGGTCGGCCATATAGCGGTCGATGGTGGGCGTAGGCGCCGCCTCATCCGGAAGTTCAGAATCCAACTGGACGGTGAACAGCTTGTCCGGGCTGTGAGGGTGACGTTCGCGGCTGATAAAATCGTATAAACAGTTTTTGAAGCAAATCAAGGCTTCGTCCGTGTCAAAGTCTCTTATGCTGAGATGGTCGCCCGTTAAATATAAATCCTTATGAGCCTCGGCGATTTTCCCGGGATTAAGCAGCTGCGGATTGAAAGCGTAGACGTAATCCGCCAATATTTTCTCCACCTCAATATTGATGGCTTCGCGGTACACGCCGTCTTTATACAGGTATATCTTTGGGTCTCCCGCCCCGGACACAATTTTATAAGGGTGTTCTTTAGCGAACAGGGCCGCAAGGCTGGGCGCAGATACGCGCGGCTTCTCATTTCCGTCAAAATAGATGAAACACGGTACGTTTCCTTTATACTGCTCAGGCGCAACATAACCCGGCTGCTTCTCCACTGTGTTATGTAAAAAGCCCTGCGCTGATTTATAGATTGTATCAAGCTCTCCGGTCGAGAGCGGCGGATTACACTTCGCGGCCTCGCTATAAAAGGCTTCACGGGCCTTATCCGTATCCCCGTGCCGCTTAAGCAACCGCCCGGCCTTTTTTGACAAGGAACTGTTACGGTTGCCTTTGTGGATTACATCGCTCTCTGCCGCCGCTGTATTTTCCGTCGTATTATGAGTACAGCGTCCCCCAAGCGGCACGGGTACAGTATCGCCCAGCCCTCTTAAAAACTCGGCAATGCTTATCTCACCGTCATAATATTCAACTTTCGGTTCTTCCGTCCCAAAGAAGAAGCGGGCCGCGCACAGCGCGTTATCGTCAAAGTAAGGAAAATGCTTCCACGCCCGACGCTTCATTGCCGCATAATCCTCGGCGTCCGTGACCGTATCTATAGGAAAATAATAATGGTGCTTCGGGCGCGGCAGTCTGCCGTCCTTGGGCTTCAGATGGTTACGGCTGGTTACAGTATAGAATATAACCCCCGGAAACGCCGCCCTTACGTCCTCCGGAGACTTCCAAAGCTCCGGCGGCGTATCCTCAGCCTTTGGATTGGACGGCGCGTTGTCGAGGTCAAGAGGCAGACAGTTGGATTCTATAAAATCACTGTTGGCTCTGTGGCTGTTTTTGTAGGCGGCGCACACATGGTCGAACATTACAGCAAATTTTAATGTCTGCGCGTCCGTTACCACAGCTTTAACGGGATATACCGTATTAGACATATCCCCCCGACAACCTGATTTATACAGGGTAAACTCGGCATTCCCCATACTTAATTAACATCCCCCGACAAACCCGCCAGCCTCTGGCACAGCAAGTCATAGTTGATTAACGCCTTGTTTCCGACATAAATTGCCGGAAGCTTCCCGGCCTTTAACATCAGGCGCAGAGCGTGTTCCGACAAAAGCCCGGTTCGGGCCACTTCCCTGACCGTCATCATCTTCGGCTGTTTCGTTTCCATTAAATAATCCCCCTCACGATTTGATAATCCGCTTGACATTACGGCACGGTTTGTTATAATGTTCTTAGAACAAATTATTTCTATGTTCTTTTGGATATATTCTAGCACGGCGTCAGTCCGATGCAAGAATAAAAGAACATAATAATTCATTGTTCGATATATCGACAACGAATGAGATTCCAAGGAGTGATGTGCTATGCAGGAACTGAACACGGAATATCTGCGCAAAGTGGGAGAGCGCCTTAGAGAGCTGCGCGAAAAGAAAGGAACCACTCAAGACGAGCTGGCTCAGATGCTGGGCGCGCCTCGGACGGCGGTTGTCAAGCAGGAGATGGGCGTGCAGGATTTAAAGAGCGAGACGATTGTTAAGCTCTGCGATTATTACGGCGTTTCCGCTGATTATCTCCTTCGAGGAGCGTCCAGTAATGTCTTAGACATTCACCGCCGAACAGGCCTGACGGACGCGGCCTTGAACACGCTGGCCGAAGAAAAGAATGTTAATGACCTTATATTCGGTGGGGAACTGGGCCGGGCCGAGATGCTTAACGAGATTTTGGCTGATAAGGAGTTTCATTACATTGTCGGCGAACTCGCTCATATTCGAGCGCGTTGGCAAGAGGCTCGGAAAGAGATAGCGGAAAAAGAGTCCGGCCCCAAGACTGCAGATACCATTGCGGAAACCGAGAAGCTGCGCGAGGGAACCGAATTCCTTCATTGGAAATTTTCACAGGCTTTGAACAAGTACACAGAAAAACTACTAGGGGGGAAATTGAGTTGCCATCAGTAACAAAGCGGGGAGATACTTACCGCATCATGGTGAGCCTCGGCTACGGCATGGATGGGCGGCAAATCCGCAAGACAACGACCTTCACGCCGCCCGAAGGCGTCACCGAAGGCAAGGCCCGTAAGCTGGCCGAGGCCTATGCCCATGATTATGAAAAGCGATGCAGGGGCGTCACTAACCTTGGGGAGAACATGAAATTCCATGAACTGGCTGAATGGTATTATCGGGAGATAGCCCCGAAGGTGCTGAAGCCGAGGACGATATATCATCAAGGAAACTTGCTTGACACGCATATTATGAAGACTTTCGGACATTTGAAGCTCAAGGACATAACCACGGCCCGGATTGACGAGCATCTCAGCTACCTCAGCCGCGAGGGCGGCGTCCTTAAATATTACGCGCTGATTGATAAGGATTTGATACCGCTGGGGCAGCGCGGCCCTTTCGCGAGGAGGGCGGGGATAGCCAGCTCACAGATAACCGTGCTGGCAAAAGGCGGTTATGTATGGCTGCCTACAGCGGAAAAAGTAGCCGCCACTCTTGAAAAGCCCGTGAAAGAACTTTTTTATCTGGCAAAAGAAAAGAAAGAGCTGTCTTCCGCGTCAATAGAAAATGTGACAGGCATTATGTCCGCTATATTCCGTGTCGCCGTCAAAAAGGGCATCGTGGAGAAGAACCCCGTATTGAACGCCACTCCCCCGAAACGCGTGAAAGACTCCGACCGGGACTACTTGGACGATAACCAGTGCCGTAAGCTCCTTGCAATTTTACCCGGCATACAGGACAGGCAATTCGCCCTGATGATTGAAACGCTGCTGTTCACCGGACTGCGCGCCGGGGAGCTGTGCGCCCTGCATTGGAGCGACCTAGACCTCGATGCCGGGAAAATAACGATAAGACACAGTCTGACGCTCCTGAAAGGCGTGTATACGCTTGATAAGCCAAAAACAAAAACGAGCGAACGCGTCGTTAATATCTCATCTGATTTGGCGGATAAATTTAAATGCCATAAAGAAGCTCAGGAAAAACACGGGGCCGGCCTCGGAGGCCTCGGGGGCATTTGGAACCATCAGGGCCAAGTTTTTACGAACCAGACCGGCGGATACCACAGTCTGAGCTTTTTGAACGGCAAATTTAAAAGAATGCTGAAGAAGCACGGCTTCCCCGCATACCATATCCACGACCTGCGTCAC
>JAISVU010000127.1 GCA_031271375.1 Clostridiales bacterium
TATCCGCGCCAGTTCGCGCCCGAGCGTGGACTTGCCCGCGCCGTTCAACCCGAATATAACAATGCCGCGCGGTCTTCCGGCGTTCATATCAGCCATAAAAGCGCCTCTCAATTCTGTTCTTTTCTGCCTCGCCGTCTCGTCACAGTTTATCAATATTGCCATAACCTGTCAAGCGTTGTAACACATTCCTTGTCCTATCATATACTTACATTGTGATACAAGCACTTGACAAGGAGGAGTTATACCATGTCCCTGCCGACATTCCCCTTCGACCCCGCTACAATGACACGGGAAGACGCGATCAATCAAATCCTGTCGTCGATAGCGATGGAAGAACTGGGCATGAGCCACATCGTCAACGCGGAAGGAGAGAAGCTGCAGTACATCCTGGGAACCCTTACCGGGGCCACAGGCCCCGGGGCGACCATCGACCAGGTACTGCAAGCCAATGACAGCGTGCAAAAGCTGCTCCAAACCGTCTCGTTCAATCAGATGTTCCTGAGCGGCAAAATGCAAAACGCCCTCGACGCGACCAACATGATTGGCCCCACGGGGCCGACAGGCGCAACAGGGCCGGATACGAACATTATGATCACAGGCCCCACAGGCCCCGCAGGCGCCACGGGCGATACCGGAGGCCCCGGCGCGACAGGCGCGACAGGCGGCGCCGGAAACACCGGCCCTACTGGACTGACGGGCCTACCAGGTAACACCGGCCCGACAGGCGATACGGGAAACACAGGCGCGACAGGCGACCCCGGCCCTACTGGCCTGACAGGCCTGCCGGGTAACACCGGCGCAACAGGCGACACGGGAAGCACAGGCGCGGCAGGCGGCCCCGGCCCAACAGGCATGACGGGCCTACCGGGTAACACCGGCGCGACAGGCGGCACCGGCAGCCCAGGCTCTTCCGGCCCAACAGGCCCTGCGGGAGCCGCGGTGACTACTGCCTTTGATCCCGCAGGAGCGCCGGAATATGTGCCGAATCAGCTGGTTTCATACGGCGGAATGCTCTATATTGTGCAAAACACTGGCCCCACCGGAACCCCCGGCACATCCCCGGACTATAGCTCCGTTATCCAGCCCGGGGCAGCCCTCTTTGACGCCGCCGTTATTGTGAACGGCGTTACCGGCCCCGCGGTTCCCGTTACCTACGGCGGGTCGATGAACTTCATCACAAACACGCCGGATAACATGGCTATCACCGTGACGTCGGGCTCGACAGACGTGACGATGGATATAAACATGGTGGTTCCGCCCTTTGACCCGGCAAAAACGCCGGATTATGCCGTCGGGCAGATGGTTATGGCAAATAACCGGGTTTATATTGTCACTAGCGCGCCGCCGGGCGACGATTTAAGCAACAGCGCCTCATATACGGCCCTGGGAGGAGGTTCCGGCGGGAATGGCAGTACAGGCGCGACCGGAGCAAGCGGCGGCACAGGTGATTCGGGAGCGACCGGGGCAACCGGAGCCAGCGGTGGCACAGGCGATTCCGGCGCAAGTGGAGCAAGCGGCGGCACAGGCGATACAGGGCCGACCGGTCCCCTTCCCAGCACCCCGCAGACATTGAACTTCTCATCCGGCTCCGAGTCGGCGCATCTTGCGGTCGGCGCAGCCAACGCGCTGGGTCTGATGTCCTTTGTCGGCAATGACCAGACGATGGGCAGCGCGGTGGCTCTAGGCGCAGCAATAGACCTCGGCACCGCGTCGGCTTACGCGATGCCGGTGCAAGGCAACGGCGGCACAATCGATTCGATGAGCGTTAAGCTGACGATATCCGCTGGCCTGAGCATCTCGTTCGGCAATATTGCCGTTAGCGCCGCCCTGTATTACGGCGCGCCCGGCGCGGCGGCCTATTCGCAGATCGCGTCGTCAGTTGCGGTGCTCGATCCAGAGATCAGCGGCTTGACAATCAACCTGTTCAACCCCACCGATCTGAACGGTTCGGCCAGCTCGATAAACTTCCCGGTGGAAGCGGGCAGCAGCCTCCTCCTCGTCCTTGCGACAAAGCCGGATTCAAGCATCCCCGGCCTCACTGCGGTTGGCGGCCCTGTCACGGCTTCAGTGAACATTATCTAAAGATTACGCGCAACGGGAAAGCGCAGCCCATCGCTCGGATTAACCGAACAAAGCTGCGCTTTTTTATTGATTTTAGCAAAATAGCACTTGACAACGCCAGCGTTTTTGTGTAGAATCAAAAAACCAGCTTATTTAAAATAAATGCTGGTTTGCCTGGGTAGCTCAGTTGGTAGAGCAGTGGACTGAAAATCCACGTGTCGGCGGTCCGAGTCCGTTCCCAGGCATTTTTTATTTCTGCGTCAGCGGCCAAAACCGTAAAAATACGGTCAAGTTTCGAACTCCCTTTTGTAATCGTGATAATACCCTCGTCCTCGTTATACTCCGCTGTAAGGCCAAGCAAATCGTCAAGCGCCTCGATAGGAATATATGCGGTTCCGTCTATTACAAGCGGTTTTGCTTCCATATCCTCCGTTACATCATACGTGTTAACAATGACCCTGAGCGCTTCGCTTGGGTAAATACTGTCGACCATTTCCACGGCGGCGTCAAAAAAAGCGATGACGGCGTCGTCGTACTCCTTTTCCGCAAAATGGGGCTCAAAATGAACGTCAAATATTTCAACGATCGCGTCGCCGGTGGATTCTTCATCGTAACCGGTGCCGTATATCACAAAGTAGTCGTCGTCGTCGATTGACAGTAATAACAGGAGCCCGTTATCCATGTCCGCCGAGCCTATCCCCCAGGTGTTGAACATTTCATCGGCATAATCCTCCATAGTCGCGCCGCCAACCGTATCCACTGTGGAAACGACAATCTGAGAGCCGGTGCGTTCGAACAACGCGTCGTTGGCCTCTACAATGTACCGGATAGTCTCGTCACTCAGCACTCCCGCGTAATCATTAACATAAAACAGCTCCGTCGGTTCCGGCAATACGGGGCTTTCGGCGGCGAAAGCCGCGCCGCCCGCAGTGATTACCGCGATGAACAATAATGCGGCAAGAACGCGTTTCATAAAATTTCCTCCCTCCGTTTGTAGTATCATTATACCGATATTCGGAGGGCAAATCAAGCCGAAAGGGTACACATCCTAATTTACATATTGAAATATCTTTTACAATATGATATGATAATGGTATAATATACCAAGAGGAAAGCTCTGCTTATTATAACAGAGCATAGTAGGTCAGTGAAAAAAAGGTCCGAGACTGACGGTAAAACGGGTAGGTTTTCAATTTACCAACATATTTCATCAATCTTCGCGGTAATGCTTGTTAGCATTTTTTTGTTAGCGTTTCCACAAAACGGATATATCGGAATATCCGACTTCAAATATAACATATTTTTGGTGTTATGCGGCGGCTATTGTTTTGCAATAATTGTTATTAGGACACAGCTTGCGATAACGGGGATTCAGCCTTTAGGCGGTGCTGGCTCTTTATACAAGGGTATTCCATTGGCGGCAAAGCTGTTTCTGCTCTATTTGGGTTTTATAATAATATCGGCAATAATCTCTGAACATCCCGGAACATTCAGGGGTGCGTTTCGGGACGAAGGCGTTTTATCATACGCGCTGTATATTTTAAGCTCTTGCTTCATGGCGAGATATTTCCGGCCAGGGAAATGGCTGTTATGGATAAGCGGAATTTCGATATGTCTGTTCTGCGTTCTTTCTTTCGTCCAGCTAACAGGGGCGAATCCATTCGCCTTATACCCGGAGAGATGGAACTATTACAGCGCGGAAGCAACCAATTCGAGCGAGTACATAGGCTCAATTGGAAACGCCGGGCAGAGCGGCGCATTCCTTAGCATAGCCGCAGGCGTTTTTGCAATGGCATTAATCAAGTGTGATTTTTCAAAGAACTGGCAGAAATGGCTTCTTGCAATCACGTTTTTTTTAACGGCATTGTTGATATTCGAGATGAATGTGGACGCGGCAAAGCTCGCTCTTGCGGGCGGACTGCTGCTAATGCTGCCCGTAATGGCAACCAGCCATTACGGGATTTCCCGGACATGTTCCGTTTTTTCCGCAGTACTCTTGGCTTTCGCTATGTCGCAAGCGGTAGTGTTTAGCGACAGCGGCATTGGGTTTACTATAACCCGCTTAACGGTTTTTGCGCTAACGGCAGCCGGATTAACCGCGCTCCTTTCCAATCTGGCAGTAAGGCTTGGCTTTTTTAGGAAAATACCGCGTAAATTTTACAGAGCCGGGACTATTGCGCTTATTGCGCTTGCGGTATGTTCCTCATTCTTGTACATATGGTTTTATGGGGGAACGAGTACAGGCGTAATATATGAAATTTCCGAAATAATGAGGGGAAGATGGCATGATTCATACGGCACGGGGCGGGCTTTTATTTACAGAAAAACTATTGAGAATTTGCGGCTTCAAAACCTGATTCTGGGAACAGGGCCTGATACCTTCGGTTACTGGGAGATAAATTTTGTCTTATATACAGGAATGCCGGAGCTTCTTGTTGATGCAGCCCACAATGAGTTTTTGCAAATTCTTGCAACCTGCGGAGTTCCCGCGTTATTATGCTATATAGGCGGTATCGTTTGTACTGTCGCACAATGGTATAAAGATCCAGGCAATGCGCAGAGAGCTATATCAGGAGCGGGTTTTTTATTCTATATAATACAAGCGCAGTTTAATATATCCATGCCTGTTTCCGCAGCCTTTTTTTGGCTTTGCTTTGCGATTGTCAGCAATTCTTCAATTCACGTTAATAAATAACAACTAAGAAAGGGCGATAATTTATGAAAATGAAAAATATTCTCAAACTCATAGCGTTTAATTTGACCCTGCTTATGACTTTTCAGTTAATGGCTAGCGTTCGGACAACGAACTTAGGCGGCTTTTTCAATGATTTACTGTCTCCTTTACAGCATGAATTACATGCCGCCAGTGACGAACCGCCTGACTGGACTGAAACACCGGAACCGACACTTGAACCAACACCGGAACCGACACCGGAACCGACACTTGAACCGACAGCTGAACCAACACCGGAACCAATATTTGAACCGACACCGGAACCAATATCTGAACCGACACCATCACCGACGCCGAGCCAAACGCCGAGCCCGACACCATCACCGACGCCAAGCCCAACGCCGGAACCGACGCCGCCGCAAACACCAAGCCCAACACCGAAGCCAAGAGCGTCAGTTACGCCGTTACCTGTCTCGTCCAGACCGACGCCTGCGCCAACGCCCGCGCCGGTTCAGCAGCCTGTTATAGATAACACCAATAGCGCGGGGATAAACGATGTATTTATCCCTTATGATGATACTTTGATTCCAGCCCCGATAGATTACGGCCTCCTTAACATGGCCGTAGACCCTGCTTCCGCCGCCCATGCCGTCAGCGGCGCGGTCGCGGGGTGGAGCGACGAGGATAAAGCCCATCCCGACAACATAGACAATATAGCGCTGTTCGCCGAAACCGCAGTAAGCAACGCTGCCGCTCAGGCAATACCGTCCTCCGAGCTGACTTTGGATTATTGGATGCTGCAAAACGCGGCGGCGGAGGCAGAGCAGGCAAGGAACGCCGTTACGCAGGTACTGCTCGCGGAGGGGATTTATGCGTCTAGGGAGATACGCACGGGGATAACCCTCTACGCGGCGGATAGCCAGGTTATTTCCATTGCGGTGGATAACCCCCAACAGCTGCCGGTAGAACGCGTGCGGATTGAAAACCCATACATCGCGGTATCGATAACCAAAGATACCTTTGCGGAATTAGCGGAGGATGAGCCGCTGTTCGTATCCGCCGAACCCATTAACGCAAGGATATACGGATTAATTGGAGACGGTCTTCCCGTGCTTACGGCGGCGGCCAGCGACGGGCCTTTGTTCGGCGTTAAGGCCAACGCCCCCGTAATCGTCCATTTCCCCGCGCTAACCGGTAATATAGCGTATCAGGGGGTTATTGACGAAAACGGAGATTCAATGATTTGCAAGGACAACACCGCCACAAATACCCTCGACACGCCTATTTCCGGGGACGCCGTAGTGATGATTAAAAGGGATAACCGGAAGAACTTCTGGGACACGCAGAACCTTAGCGCGAACATGCGGGAGGCTATCGATTACCTCACTTCCAAAGGTGTGGTGGGGGGCAGGAGCGATACGGAGTATGACCCGGAAAGCGATATAAGCAGAGCGGAAATCGCCACGCTGATAATAAGGGCGCTGGGGAAGAACCACCTTAATCAGGGCAACGGCGGGTTTGATGATGTTGCGCGTTCCGACTGGTTTTACGATTATGTAGGCGCGACGAAGAGGCACGGCATTATGACGGGCTTTCCCGACAACACGTTTAAAGGTACGCAGATTATCGATAAAACCCAGATAATGGTGGTTATATCAAATACTTTGGTAGCCGAGATGGCTCATACGCTGCCGACTGATGTTGAGCCGCCTTTAACGGTTTTCGCGGATCGGGCCGCCATACCGGACTGGGCGGCGCGGCATGTCGCGCTCGCCGTGAGGCTTAACCTAGTCACCCGTAGGACGGACGGAAGGTTTGTGCCGGAAGCATTAATGTCCCGGGGGGATGCCGCGCTGACGATACAGAGTATGTTTAAGAAAATTTGGTATTAAAATGTCCGTCGATAATTTATTCAGGCTAGCCCAAATCTACCCCGACTATATATTAATCGCCGCGGGCGGCCTGATGGCCTGTGCGGTGATTATCCTTGCGCTGCGGCTGCTGGCGACGAGGAAGGGAACAAGGCGTATCAAGGAAGACTTAACCGAGGAGGCGAAAGCCTTAACTGCGGGGAACTTGATCGACCGTATCGCCCCGACCTTAAACGACAGCGCCTCCCGGGAGAAGATCGTTAAGCTGGGCTATGAACGGCACGGCACGGCTGATATTACGGAAAACGTTACAACAGAATCATCCAAGCCCGCAATGAACTGCGGCCTTGACATGTCCGCTTTGGCGGGCGGTTATATAATAGAGGGAGAACTGGGCGGCGGAATGAGTAAAGTCTTCCTCGCGCGCAGTGTTAAGCTGGGTTACCAATGTGTCGTAAAGTATGTGGATTCCGGCAGAGGCCGGCTGGGCGGAGAAGAGGAAATACTCAAGAGCCTTAACCATATCAATCTCCCCAATATAATCGATGTGTTCCATACCGGTTCCGGCGTGTATATCGTTCAGCGCTATATTGAGGGTATAACGATGAATGCCGTCATAGACGCGGTGCGCCGGAAAGGGGAACGGATAAGCGCGGCGAAGGCGGCAGCATGGGTAGAGGAACTGGCCGCGGTGCTGGAATATCTGCATTCCCAAAAGCCATATCCGATAATACACTGCGATTTAAAGCCGTCTAATATAATGATCACAAACGGCGACAAGCCCGTGCTTATCGACTTTGGCATCTCGAAGCGCGGCGGCTTCGACGACGAAAGAAGCGCCGCCCTCACTGCCAAATACGCCGCCCCGGAGCAGTTTGCCCCAGGGCTTCGCAATCAAAAGATACGAGACGATTATAATATGCGCTTCGGCGAGGCGGCTGTTCCGAAAACGGGTATAGGGACACACACCGATATCTATAGCCTCGGGGCTATATTCTTTGAACTCCTCACCGGCGAACCGCCCCGGGTAGGTAACGCGGATAAAATTACAACGCAGGCTTCGAGGGAGCTGGCGGATATTGTGTCACGCTGCCTCTCCGTCGATCCGGCAAAACGCTACCCCTCGGCAAGGGCGTTATTAGGCGCCCTCCAGGAAGCAAAGAACAAACGCTCTAAAATGGCGCGGTCTTTGATAAACAGGAAAATCAAGCTTGTATCGGCGGCGGGGCTTTCCGCGCTGTCCTCGGTTTTTTTAGGAGCGGGCGTGAACATGATGAACACCGAGCGGCTTGCGCATATCACGGTGTCCATCGATGCGGCAATCCTCAGCGAACAGCAGGAAGCCGCGATTACCGTAAGAAAAATCCTCCCCGGCGGCGTGGCGCAGGATATAGACCCCGGCTTGGTTTCGTGGTCATACAGCGGCGGAAATATAGCCAGGATTGAGGGCAGACGCATTGTAGGCATTAACGCTGGGCGCGCCGAGGTTTTTGGGAAATACCGCGGCAGTGCGTTTTCGTTTATCTGTGATGTTGTAAAGCGGGTATTCGGCAATGTTGACATATCACTCAGATACAGCGCCGGAAACAAGGTGACAGATTATGCGGGCAGCGGCTTGCTTGACAGCGTTGACGGCCTGCTTGGGGACGCGTCATTTACGTCGCCGGAGAGTATAACGATGGATTCCGCGGGCGTAATTTATGTCGCGGACGCGGGTAGGATTAGGGTGATCGCGGACGGGGCGGTGGAAACATTTAACTTTGAACCTTCATATATAACGGTTGATAAATTACGCTCATTTGACGATATACTATATGCGCTGACGTACGCCTGGGAGGAAGAGGACGGGAAGACATATTACGGGATCATCCGCTTTAATGAGGGAACAGCTGAGTTTGTTCATTTTGCGGACGCGGTGTATACAAGGATCGAAGACTTCGCTGTAACGGAAGACATGCTGTACTTCATTGAGTATAACGCCGGGGGCAGGGTTAAATATCTGAACAGCTTGAATATGAGCTCCGGCGAGTATTATACATATGCCGAATTATCCCCCGGCGCTGGGGCGCTGTGCTTGGACGGGGACGGCGTCGGCGTCTTTATCGCGGATTACGAGCGGGGCGTTATCGAGGGCTATCGGTTTGAGGAAGCGGCGATGTCATACGTCGCGGGAACCGAGGATTCCCGGCACTTTATCGACGGGGCTGCGCCTAATTTTTACGAGCCGCTGCGGATTAAATATAAAGACGGCGCGTTATATGTGCTGGATTATAATGTCCTGCGGATGATTGATCTTTCGGAAGACGGCGCGGCGTCCGTTAATAGCGTCGCGGGGGCGGTATCCGAGCTTAGGGACCCTGTCACGGAAACAGGCGAGGCATCTGACGTTATATTCGCCCGCAGCGTCTTGATGGATTTTATCGTGACGGATGAAGGGATATTGCTGACTGACCCTCGTAACAGGGTGATCAGGGAGATATCGAAGGATGAGGGGTATTTTTAATGGTCATAACCCGGCGGCGTGTCCGCTGCGTAAAATGCGGAACGGAGTTTGATACGGAGGATGTAACGGCGGCTCCGGTGGTGCGGTGCGCGCGTTTTGGATGCGGCGCTGTTTTTGTCATGCGCGAGCAACCCCCAGAATACGGGCAGCCCGAAACGCCCGCTTTTACGCCGTCATTGCCCCCCCTTCCGCCGCCCGAGCCCGTTGTTCAGCAGGTAAAGCTGGAGTTCGATATCGGCGGCCTCAAATACACTAAAAAGATACTCTTCAACGGAAGCAAACGCTTTTCCTTTGGCAGGAGCGATAAGAATGACATTGTAATCCCGGCGGCGACGACCTCTTCATTCCACGGGTACTTTTATGTCGAGAATCAGCTATTATATATATGCGACGCGGGCAGCAAGAACGGGTTATATATAAACGGTGTAAGGATCAGAACCGACGCCCCGCTGTATCCCGGAGACATAATATACCTGGGGAATCCCAACTCACATGCCGGCCAGGCAGTCTCTATCCGGGTGATGCCTTCGGGCGGCCTCGGGAGGATGGAGACCGTGCCTATAAACGACGCGGCCGGCTCCCGCTTCGCCGCGAAAACCATTACGCTCACAGGGCTTACCGGTTATTTCGCAGGCAGGACGGTTCAGATAGGCCGGAACGAGCCGCCGGTAATCATCGGAAGGGACAGCAAGGTTTGCACCCTTATCTATCCCGAGACGGAGAACCAGATAAGCGCCCAGCATTGCAGCCTGTTCTTCGACGCGGCGGCGAACAGCTTTTGCCTGAAAGACCTGGGATCCGTCAACGGAACCTACATTAACGACGGCGTAAAGCTGACGCCGAATAAGGCGTTTAGTTTGGTGAACAATACGATGTTCTATCCCGCGACTAGGAAGAACCTGCTTACCGTAAAAATATAAACTGTACGGGATTTATCACGCTTGTGGTATAGTGTTACATTCTTTGGGTCATACTAAGGATAGAATAAAATGTTCCACTCATTATTAAAACGATAGGAGATGAACCTGATGAAGAAAAACATCGCAAAGCTGACCGACGATCAACTGACGAGAATTCAGCAGCTCGAACAGGAACTGGGCATAATAATTGTCGCTTATGAGAAAGAGGAAAAATCCGCTTAGTTGCAATGCCGTCTTACCAGGCTTTCTATGCGCTCCTGATCCCTGTGTCTCTGTGATGAATAAAACCCCTTTCACACAGAGGCACAGAGACACGGAGAAAGGGAGGCTTAAAAGAAAGGCTTTGAAAACTTGACTATAGTCATCAAAAATGATACTATGGATTTACGGAGGCTTGATATATGGATTCTGGTGAATTATTTAAGATTGGTTTTCAAATGCCTGTGGCGGCGGGCCAGAAATGCGTCGTCGAAAAGTTCCTCGGTGCGGGCGGCCAGGGCGAGGTCTACCAGGTAAAGGTAGGCGCCGAGTCATACGCGCTCAAATGGTACTTTAAACAAAACCAAAAAAAGGATTTAAAGGAATCATTGGAAAAATTGGTCGGAATTGGCCCTCCCTGCGATAATTTTCTCTGGCCGATGTATGTGGTTGAATGCAAAGGGCAGTTCGGCTATATCATGGGCCTGCGGCCCTCTAAATATGAAAAGTCTCAAAAACTGCTGGACCGTAAGTTTTCACTCAGCTACACAAAAGCCGCCAACGCCTGCCTGCAGCTGGCCGACAGCTTTCGGAAGCTCCATGTTAAAGGCCTTTCATATCAAGACATATCCTGGGGCAACCTCTTTATAAACCCCGCCAATGGCGACATTCTCATTTGCGACAACGATAACGTAGCCCCTCACGGCCAGTCCGTAGCCGGTATCGGAGGCACATACGGGTTTATGGCTCCGGAAGTGGTGCGCGGCGACAAACGCCCCGATACATATACCGACCTGTTTTCCCTTGCCGCGCTGATGTTCCAAATGCTCTTCCTTGAGCATCCGCTGAACGGCAGGCGCTGGGCCAATATCGCCTGCTGGGACGACATAGCGAAAAAGAAGCTCTACGGGACGGATCCGATCTTCATCTTTGACCCTAACAATAAAACCAACAGACCCGAACCGGGCGTCCAGGACAACGCGAATATCTTCTGGCGGATGTACCCGAGCTACATACGGGACGGCTTCACCAAAGTATTCACTTTAGGCCTGACGGACCGGGAGAACGGGCGATTAATGGAAGAAGAGTGGATAGACGCCTTCCGCAGACTCAAGGAATCGCTGTTCCCCTGCCCATACTGCGGGCGGGACATTATCTACGATCATGATGAATACATAAAAACGGGCGGTCTAACCTGCTGGGGCTCAAAATGCGCGAGGCAGCTGCCCATCCCGCCGAGGCTGGGGATTAAGACCGGTAAAAGGGAACGTTATGTAGTGCTTAACACGGATACCAAGATATATACTTATCAGTTAAAGCCCCATGAGTACGACGAGGGCGGCAAGCCGGCGGGCGAGATGGCCCAGTCCCCCAATGATCCAAAGAAGTGGGGGCTGAGGAACCTGACTGCCGGGAACTGGCACTACACATCGGGAGGGACTACAAAGGACGTAACCCCGGGCAGCGCGTTTGTCCTTTCCAGGGGCGTTAGCATCGACTTTAACAGCGCACAAGGCGAAATAATTATTTAACATATCACTAAGGAGGAAATTCCATGTCAGATATTGGCTTTGACGACATCGGCGGCGCGGTAAGCAAGAGGTCTCTTAAAATTTACTGGCTCGTGGATGTTTCGGGGTCCATGCAGGGCGACAAGATAGCCACCGTGAACAGAGCTATCAAGGCCTGCATCGACCCGTTGAGAGAAGCCGCCGACGACAACCACGAAGCCCAGATGTACGTCAGGGCGATGAAGTTCTCTGTAGGCGCGCAGTGGCACACGGTAGAGACGAAGATCGAGGACTTCGTGTGGTATGACTTGGACGTGAACGGATGGACCGATACCGGCGAGGCGATGAAGCTGATGGCCCAGGAGCTTACCCTTGAGAAGATGGGCCAGCGCGCGCTGCCGCCCGTCATTATCCTTATGAGCGACGGGGAAGCCACCGACGATTACGAAGGCGGCATTGCCAAGCTGCTTGCCCAGCGCTGGGCGCAGAAGGCCGTCCGCATCGCCATCGCGATTGGCAGCGACGCGAATATACCCCAGCTGACGAAGTTCTGTTCAAACCCGCAGGAGAACCCGCCGCTTGTAGCGGACAGGGCCTCCGATTTGGTGAGGTTTATTAAATGGGCGTCGGTGGAGGTTTCGAAGAGCGTGTCTAA
>JAISVU010000129.1 GCA_031271375.1 Clostridiales bacterium
CTTTGGTTCATGAAGACCGCTCCTCTATGATATTTCTGTTTGGCTTGTCACCTACAGTATATCATCTCGGGGGGCGTTCTTCTTCCCCTTCTGTCACCTATCTATTGTAGCACTACACCGCGTGCGGGGGGGCGATGTCCTTCTCCCTTTTCTTACGTTTGGATTCGGTTTCCCTGTTCGTCGAGTACGCCTTCCTCGATAAGCATTTTGGGCGTCTTAAACCGCCCTTCCTCAAAGTGATCTGGATAGGTATCCACTAGAAAATGCGCAACATCCAACATCTCGGGACAATCCGGGACTCCATGCCGCTCCAAAACGGAAGGGCGTCGGTTTGGATCCAGATAGTCCAAGTAAAAACACGTATAAAGTTTTCCATTCAGCGATATTTGCACTTCGCAGGTGTCTGTGGTGGCGGCGATTGGTTCCAGAGCGGAAGCCTCCAATCCATTCACCGCATCAAGCATAGCCAACAAGGTGGTATAGTCTCTTTCTGACATCTCCATGGTATCCGTGCCGTAAGCGCCATTAGTTAAAAACCCATCCTCTGTAACTTTCCCATACACCGTCCCCTCCTCGTTTATGTACAACCCTATCGCATTGCCGTAGCTGTAACGGACGGTTCGGTCTGACATGATTTCAAAAACAAAGGCAGTGGCCAAATCCTGCAAAGCAATCAGCGCGACCTGTGTGGGCGCGGGCGTACACCCGCCAATGTTAGCCGCAAGCAACAGCAACAGTAAAAAACGCTTCATTTTAGAATCCCCCAACAAAGAATTATTTGTACTGAATCGTACTTCCGGCTTTTTTTGATACTGCTTTTGATAACAGTATCATTATACATCATCGGCGCAGATGGCGCAAGGTATAAGTCTCTCTGCTTTTTACGGCCCGTGGCCGTGCCACGCCCGGCAGACGCCACGCGACAATGCCCCTTGGGCAACCAAAAAACAAACGCCCTGCACGAGCAGCGCAAGTTATCCATGTTATCAGTGTTTCCGTCTATTACCGTTCCCGGGCAGATTCAACTACGATCTGCACGATCTGCCCATAGGGATTAGCAATGTTTTTGTCTAACTCAATCGCCTTTTTGTAATCCGCTATTGCCTTTTCGTATTCTTTCAATCCCGTGTAAACAAAACCACGATTATTATAGACACTTCTATAGTTTGAATCAAGTTCTATTGCCTTTGTGTAGTCCTCTATGGCTTCCCTATACATCGCTGCGTCTATATATATTTCACCCCTAGCAAAGAAATTCTCTGCAGTTCCTTCCTTTTCAATCCGCTCGGTGGCCCTTCTCAGCCGCTCCGCATTGAACGTGTCAATTGCGCTTTTAGTGTCCTTGGCTATCTCATCGGATGCGCTTTCTTTTTCTGTTTGCTGAGTGATTTCCTGTGAAAACTCCTGATACCGCTTGTTGTACCGCTCAATTCTATCCTTCGCGGCCTCGTTAATCTCGTTTTCAGGACTGTCAAAACCCAACTCCCGCGAGAGCATAAACATCAACTGGTCAAATCCTCCGATGCGGATAAAGTTGCCGTTGTTTCTCGTTACAAGTTCCTTTATCTCATCCGACAATTCACCATCATTCCGATAGCACCAGCATATCCCGTTAACGCAGGTATTGGCATCTTTCAAAAAACTCATCAGACTCCGGTCGCCGCCGCCGTAGCCGATGACAATGGGCGTATACAATAACAATAGATTTTTCAGCGTGGTCTGCCAACCGTCCGATAAACCTGTTGTCTGCGCCTGTGTGTTAAACGGTTCATAATACAGTCCCCTGTGAATCTTCGCGATAATAGGCCTGGTGATATTCAGGTTGATAAAATTCGCGAGGCTTTCATGGGCGACAACCATCGGTAGCAGATGTCATAAAGGTTGAAATAGTTCTTGCTGTTCGGCTCTATGCCTTTTATATCTTTTATACCCAGCTTGTCCATAATTTCGTCTAAATCATTCTCGTCATATTTCTTTTTGATTTCCTCCGCCCATATCCTTGCCATTTCAACGCCGGTGAGTATACCCGCCTCCCGTGAAGCGCCGGAACCCAGAATGAAGCAATACCGCCTGTGATTCTTTTCCGAATCCTTGAAATTATATGTAAAGGTCTTCTGCGGAATTTCTTTGATATCGGTTGGCACAGCCGCTCCCTCCTGCTACAAATGGCTATATGGGCAATATACACATTATATCATCATGTTTCCATTTGTCAATGGCTGGCGCGGCGACGGAAGTGGACAAAAGTCCGGCTAGATAGAATCCAGATGGCTGAAATGGAAATCACGTCCGCAGTTGGGGTGACGTTCTTTGTAAGCCCGTTTGGCTTCCCCGAATTGGTTATAGGCGCTGATAAACAAGGTCAATACCGCCTTCATTGTCTCCAAACTCCTGAAAAAGCAGCGGCTCTTTCGCGGCCCACCTGTAGACGTTTGTGTTGCTCATTTTGAACACTTTGCCAACGCCCCGACCTGTATTGCCCAACGCGAGCAGACGAAGCGCTTGTGCCCGCACTTCACCGCTGTGCGCACGGTTTTTCGGATTCGGTGTGTATTTGTACTGACAGACTGTGCAGTACATTCGCTGACTCACCGATTCCGTTTCTTTTGTTGTCCTGTTTCGCTCCTGCAGCGCGGACACTTCAACTTTTTCTTTTCCACATGGGGCAGATTATGTCCACTCCCTGCGGCCACTGCCATGCGGCGATGACAGGCGAAAGCGGGCACGGGCGCAACGGCGTCCACCAGTATTACCAATGCGTAACGGTCCGTAAGCGCGGCGACAAAATCGCCCGCGCCGTGGAGGAACGCTGCGAAAAAGAGCGCAACACGGAACACCTAAAACGCTTGAACAGACGCATTCGGGAGAATGAGACGGCGACTGCCAATCTGGTGAAGGCGCTGGAGGCGGGCAAGGCGGCGGACGTTATCTCCGCGCAAATCGAAAAGCGGCAACAGGAAAAGGCAGACCTTGAAATCCAGCTCGCGCGGGAGCGGATGCAAGCGCCGCTGCTGAAATGCGAGCAGGTGAAGTTCTTTTATGAGCGTTTCATCGGCTTAGACACCGGCGATATCCTCCACCGCAGGGCCATTGTGGACATACTCATCCGGCGCGTGGAACTGCACGACGACCACACAGTAATCTACTACAACGCCCAAGACGGGCAACGGGAAATCCCCACAGGCGATGGTTCGCCTATGGGGATTTCTGGTGGAGACAAGCGGGATCGAACCGCTGACCTCTTGACGTTCATAAAGGCATTGTTTATTCATTTTACTTTGCCAGTCATATCACATACCTGTCTAACTTCCACAGCAGATAAAGCGGTACATTGCGCACTTCTTCGCCGCCGACGTTGCTCATGGAAGTGATGACAGATACCCGCGGCGCATACCTCTTTCGATACTCGGTAAGGGAACGCGCCCGTTCATTGCGCTCTGACTTGACCTCCAGCGGGATGATGTCCATGCCGCTTTGGAGGATGAAGTCCACCTCGGCAAGATTGCCCGATTTCCAGTAAAAAGGCACGTCGCCGGTCAGGCTCACAAGTTCGCCAAGCACATAGTTTTCAGTAAGCGCGCCCTTGAACTCACGATATACCTCGCTGCCTGACAGGATCGCGTCGGCGGGCAGCCGGGACATCCTTCGCAGGAGCCCAACATCAGACATATAAAGCTTGAAGTAGGTTTCGTCAGCGTAGGCGGAAAGGGGCAGGAACGGTTTTTCGATCCGTGCCACCTTAAAGGCAAGACCGGCGCTGACAAGCCACTCCAGAGC
>JAISVU010000229.1 GCA_031271375.1 Clostridiales bacterium
CGCGGCAGACGAAACAGGCAGGTTATTCTTCTGGGACAATGATCCCACGCAGCGTACAAGGGTCGAAATTACAGAAGCGGATCCGGCGCCGTAGGGTAGATTGCGGGTCAAGCCCGCAATGACGGGTACGCCCTGAGCGTTTATGATATCTTTCTTCGTGCTTTTCGCGGTTTTCGTGGTTTATATTTTTCTTTTGCATCCTGATTCCCATGAGGGGGGATAGCGTGAAAAAGGCTGTGATCTTCATTGTATCGGCTTGCTGGCTCTTCGCGGCTGGCTGTTCCGGCGGCGGAGCCGGGGATTCCGGCATACAGGCGGTTAGCTTTTACAAGGATATTCCGGGCGTCACCGCGCGGGAGGCCGCCCAAGCCGAAGCCCTTCTCGCCTCCAGGGACAGCTTTACTTACGGCCACGCCGTAACCACCGATACCTTCACGCTGCCCGACGGCTCCAACGAGGGCTTTCTTGTGGCTTTTTGCGGGCTCCTTAGCGACCTGTTCGGCGCACGGTTCATTCCGGTTCAATATGACGACTTTTCGGAGCTGATCCGGGCTTTCAACGCCGAAGAAGTGGATTTTATCGGGGATTTGACGCCGACGCCGGAGCGGTCGCTGCGCTATCATATGACATTTCCTATCTCAGAGCGGCTGCTTTCCGTATACACGCTGAAAGATAATATTAACAGCATTCAGAACGAGGCGGATTTAAACGGTCTCACGCTGGGGTTTTTAGACGGCACCGTCACTGTGAACCAGGTTAGGGAGGCTTATGACCTCTCCTTTACTCAGGTGGCGATAAGCGGCTCCGGCGACGCGGTGTACAAGCTCGAATCCGGTGAAATCGACGCGTTCATCGGCGAATCCGTCGCCGACCCCGCTTTTTCGCAATTCGATTATATCGCGTCGAAGGAGTTCTTCCCGCTGATATTTTCCCCCGTGTCGATGGCGACCGCCAACTCGGAGCTCGCGCCGATAATCACCCTTGTAAACAAATACCTTGCCGCCGGAGGAACCGAGCAGGTATCCCATTTTTTCAACGAGGGCCGCAGGGCTTACGACCGTTATAAGTTCATGCGGAGCCTTACCGCCGAAGAACGGGAATACCTTAACGGTAAGCGTGAGCGCGGCGAAACGATCAAACTGGCTTCCGAGAACGATAATTATCCCGTATCGTTTTATAATATAGAAGAGAGGGAGTTCCAGGGCATAGCGCTGGACGTGCTGGATGAGATAAGCAGCCTTATCGGGGTTGAGTTCGAGATTGTCACCGACGCTGAAACCGATTGGGCCGAAATAATGGAAAAGCTGTCCTCAGGGGAAATATCCGTCGTATCGCAGCTGATGTACACCGAGGCGCGGAAGGACAGTTACATATGGTCTTCTGTTCCATATGCCTCGTCGTATTACGGGTTTATCTCCAGGCAGGAGTATCCCCAGCTTTCAAGCCTCCAGATAGTCAGCGCGAAGGTGGGCAATGTGTCGCGGACGGCCTATGCGGATGTTTATAATGAGTGGTTCCCCGGGAACGCAAACACGATAAACTACGCAAGCCACGACGAAGGCCTGGATGCCCTGGAACGGGGCGAGATCGATTTGATGATGGGCTCGCGGTACATGCTGCTTATGCAGCTTAACTACCGCGAGAAGAGCGGGTTTAAGATGAACACCCGTTTTTCCAGGCAGATGGATTCATTGTTCGGCTTTAACAAAAGCGAAGGCATTCTAAGGGATATCATTGATAAGGCGCAGCAGTATGTGCGCACTTCGGTTATCGCGGGCGAGTGGGAAAACCGCACGTTTGACTATAACCACATAATGGCGAGCCGCATGGCGCAGATATATTCGGTGGCCCTGGGTATCGCGCTCGTTTTGGCCTTTGTTATGGTGCTGCTGCTGGTGAAGAACACACGGCTCCAGCATAAATTCGGCCAGCAGAACGCTATGCTGACCGCCGTTTATTCCGCGATTCCTGATATTATTTTCAGTTTGGACAATAATTTAATATACCAAAGCTGCAACCCCAGCTTCGAGCGGTTCTCCGGCTTCCCTGAGGGCTACCTCAAGGGCAGGCATATCAACGACGTCTACGGCGAAGGCAGCGATATGGCAAACAAACTCATCGCAATGGACGAGGAAATATTAAAAACCCAAACCACGAAGACTATTGAGGAAGAGGTTACATACTTCAGCGGCGAGAAGCGCATAATGGAGACTGTTATGACCCCGTTGTTCCAAAGCGGCGAGCTTATAGGGATGATGGGAATAGGCAGGGATATCACCGAACGCAAGAATGCCGAGGAACGGGCTCAAGCCGGGGCAAGGGCAAAGAGCACGTTCCTTGCAAGCATGAGCCACGAGATACGCACGCCCCTCAACGCGATAATCGGCATGGCGGGCATCGCCAAGAAATCCATTGCCGACACCAAAAAAGCCGCGGCTTCGATAGACCAGATTCTCTCGTCGTCCCACCATCTTCTGGGCGTTTTGAACGATGTGCTGGATATGTCGAAGATAGAATCGGGTAAGATGGAGCTGTTCCAAAAGCCCTTCTCCACGGCTTCCGCCTACAAAGAGATATGGGCGATCATCAATCAGCGCTGCCATGAAAAAGAGATTGTGTTTTCATCCAACATCGACGAACTGCCCGACTATATTCTAATAGGCGATAAGCTCAGGATTAATCAGGTTTTAGTAAACCTGCTGGGCAACGCGGTCAAGTTCACCGGGAAGTCCGGCAGCGTGGAGCTGCGCGTCCGCATCATTGAAAACAAAGACGACAGCGTCATAATCCGCTTCTGCGTTAAAGACAGCGGCATCGGGATGACGGCCGAGCAGCTGTCCAGGCTATTCAAACCCTTTGAGCAGTCCGACGGTTCGATAGCCGCCAAGTTCGGGGGAACCGGCCTGGGGCTCTCCATCAGTCAGAACCTTGTTAAGATGATGGGCGGGGTTATTAAGGTTGAGAGCGTTCTCGGCTCCGGCTCCCGGTTCCATTTTGAATTGAATCTGCCTAAGGGGAAGCTGGAACCCGAACGCCCCGCGATGGAACCGGAGGACCTCGACCTCAAGGGCAAGCGGCTGCTGCTTGTTGAGGACATAGAGGTAAACCGTTTGATTATCTTGGAAACCCTGGCCCCCACCGGCATAATGATAGACGAAGCCGAAAACGGTCTGGAAGCCGTAAACATCTTTGAAGGCTCCGCCGAGGGTACCTACGATATTATCCTGATGGACGTGCAGATGCCGGTAATGGACGGCTACAGCGCGACGAGGAAGCTGCGGAAGCTCCTGCGAAAGGACGCGCTTACAGTGCCGATTGTGGCGATGACGGCCAACGCTTTTAAAGAGGACTATGACGAGGCTATAAACGCCGGGATGAACGGGCATTTGCCCAAACCCGTCAATATGGCGGATTTGATGGACGTGCTGGCGAGAATATAACATACGAGGAGGCCGGGCTGTGGGAAACTTGATAATTGTTGACCATCCGCTGGTGCAGGACAAGATATCCATGCTGCGCGACGAGCAAACGCGAAGCAAAGAGTTCCGTGAGATTGTGGAAGAGGTGGCGTCGCTGGTATGCTACGAAGCTACCCGGGACGCTACGTTGGTAGAGACAGAGGTGCGCACCCCTATCTGCGTCGCCAAAACAAAGGTGCTGGAGCGCAAATTCGCGCTGGTGCCGATACTGCGCGCCGGTATAGGGATGGTAAACGGATTCATAAATCTGCTGCCTACAGCGAAGGTCGGGCATATCGGCATCTATAGGAACCCCGAAACAAAAATGCCGGTGGAGTATTACTGTAAGCTGCCCCAGGACATAGCCGAGCGCGAGATTCTGCTGCTGGACCCGATGCTGGCGACCGGGGGAACCGCCTCCGCCGCGATCGAGTACTTGAAAAACAACGGCGCTGCGCGGATTAAGCTGGTGTGCCTGATCACCTGCCCCGAGGGCGTAGCCCGCATCGCCGCGGATCATCCCGATGTGGATATCTACACCGCGGCCAATGACGAGCGCCTTGACGATCATTGTTATATAGTACCCGGCCTGGGCGACGCGGGCGACCGGCTGTTCGGAACGAAATGACGGTTGACGGTATCCGCCAGATAAACGCTCTGGACTGGCTTTTAGTGCAATAATTTGTACCTGTTCATACCAAATGCACACGCGGCATGATATTATAAACAAAAAGGGATGGCGCGCTATGGCATACGACGTTTTTATATCCTTCAAGAACAGCGGGGACAACGGCAAGCCGACAAAGGAAAGCATTACCGCAAAGCGGTTATACGACTATTTGAGCGGCAGGGGCCTCAGGGTGTTTTACAGCAATGTGGAGCTGGAGTTCACCGGCAAGGCGCAGTATGCAAAGGTCATTGACGAGGCGCTGGATTCCTCGCGGTTCCTTATCGCCGTAGGCAGTTCCCACGACCACCTCAATTCCCAGTGGGTGCGTTACGAATGGGAGAGCTTCCTTAACGACATCCGCAGCGGTGTTAAGCCCGACGCCGAGGTCTTCGTAGTATGCGACGGGGTACGGATAAACGACCTGCCGAGGGCGCTGCGCCAGCAGCAAGCCTTTGACGCCTCTGAAAGCGGCTCCTTCGAGCGGCTCTATAACTTTATCAAGAACGCCGGCATCGCCGAGGACGGCGCAATGATAAACGCGGCAGGCTCTGCTTCCGGCAACGGCGAGCGCCCAGGCCCTATTAAGATTACACCTAAGCCTTCATCCGCGCGCGGAGCAAAGCCGCGCGGCAGCGCGCTGTTAAAGACCGTTATAGCCACCGTCCTTATTTTGGCTGCGGCGGCGGCGGTGTACTTATTTACCCAATACAATAAAGAAAGCGGCAACGCCCTTCCCTCTCCTACTCCGTCCGCGACGCCTGCCGTAACCACGGCGCCCTCCGCAACAGAGACGCCCGCCGCCTCCGCCTCAGACAGCTCGTTCGCGCAGGCAATGGCGGTGCTGCAAAACGACGGCGACTGCCTTGTGTACATAGCGCTGCACTCTACCACCTGGCAGATTCTTTACTTCACCTCGTCCGGAAACGTGGGCCAGCGCAGGCTTATTACAGACATGAATACCCTCTCAAGGTATAATATTGCATCGCATATGCAAACCGCCTTCGATAACAACGCCGCCGAGTACACGAAGAACGGAAACACGATAGAATACACATTCACAGCGACCGACGGCTCCAGCTTCACGCTGGAGGATCAGGAGAACGGCAGGCTCACGCAGTATCTCGGTTCCACAACCGAGCAGCCGGATCTTGTATACTGCGGCGATGTAATAGACGGCAGCTTTTATCCAAACGATAACTTGGATATAGTTCTCGAATCCGAGGAAACATCGTAGAATTTCCTGTTACCTACCCCGACGGCCCTGTGGCAATTCCCGCCCACGCGGAGCGCTTTGTTCCCTGGGGCATAGCCACGATAACGGCCAATGACGGCTTGGTTTATAACGCGATAGCCAATACCATGCTCTTTCATTGGGAGAGCGGCTATATAAAGGGACGGCCTCTTTAACGACCGCAATGCCCAGCCGGTCTATTTCGCGGACATGACCGGCTTTACTATGGCTCAAAACACAGATACCAACGATTCAACATAGCGGTCAGCGGAAATGCTATAACAGCGGAGATAACGATCCCACACTCCAGTAACGGCGAAGACCTTCAATTCATCTGTATGATGGCCGAAGGGAACCAGGAAGGCCGTGTTCTGGATTTGAGGGATATCGCCGAAGTCTCCTTCGACTGGGCCGCTCCCGTCACGGTAAACGAGTATGTGCTAATAACGAAGAGCGGCAATGCTGCCGTTCTAACTCCGCAGAATATACTGTTTACGCAGCGGCTGCATGTGACGCAGTTTGGCATGGGTTTTTATAGAGTGCGTTTCGGAATGGAACTGGATAACGGCAATACCGTCGACTTCAGCAGAGTGCAGCAGATGAGCAAGAGCAGGACGTTCACGAGACAGGCCGGCAGTGATGCCGCTCTTTTAAGCGGCCTCAGCATTGAAGTAATGTTGAAAACAGGGGATATAATACGCGAGGATATCATTGTCTCATATTACGGTTCGGAGTCGCTGAAGTATCCCTCTCCCCTGGGTTCTACGGCCCTCCCCACGCGCGAATGGTTAAAAATACAGTATGTGGGGGCGTTGGAGTGAGGGAACGCCTCAAAAGCCCTGATTCTTTTCTCCGTCTCTCTGTGTCTCTGTGTGTAAGTGATTTTAAAGATTTTTACGCACAGAGGCACAGAGGTACGGAGAGTCTATGCCAGGATATTATGATTTAAGTAGATATTATATTAATCATTATTCATTCACGGCCTAAGGCAGCAATCTCATGCGCTTCCTCCAGCCCGGTTATAATGCGCAGGCATCCGGCGGCCAGCGCTTCCAGCTCGTATTCGCCTGGTAGGACGGCCACAGGCGCGATGGAGTTTACGCGCTTCGTTATCTCGGCGGTGACGAATGCCGACTTTGCAATGCCGCCGGTGAGGATAACCGCGTCGCATTTGCCCGCAAGCGCAGGCAGCAGCGAGCATATGGACTTCGCGATGTTATAGCACATAGCAGTCAGCACAAGGCGGGCTTTATCGTCGCCGTTTTCCATACGCTTTTCCGCCTCGCGGCAGTCGGCGGTGCCGAGGTGCGCCTTCAACCCCGCGTTGCCGCGTATCCGCCGGATAACATCCTTCTTAGTTAAGCCTCTATCAAAACAGAAATCCGTAAAATCCAGAAGCGGCACGCCGCCGGAACGCTCGGGCGAGAAGGAATGGTAGTCGTCGGCGACGGAATCCACCAGCTGCCCTTTTTCATATACCCCCAGTGAAACGCCGCCGCCCAGATGCGCGATTATCAGGTTCACATCCTCAAACCGCTTTCCTATACCTTTGGCGTACTGAATTCCCTGGGCGCGGCAGTTGAGCACATGGGAAAAGCTGCGCCGTGTAATCTCGGGGAAGCCCGTTACCGTGGCAATCTCCGGAAGCCTCCCCGCCGACACCGCGTCGTAGATATAAGCGGGAAGGCCGGCCAGTTTCGCGACGCCGTCGGCAAGAAGCGCCCCCAGGTTCGACGCGTGGGGCGAAACGCCGGGAGCTTCGTTTATAATCATGTCCAGCATGGCTTGATTTACCAAATATCCCCCGGTCTCCATCGGCGGCAGCAGCCCGCCGCGCCCGACGACCCCAGAGAGCTGCTCGGGCCCGTAACCCTCTTGCTTCAAGGTTTCCAGCACCAGCGCCATCCGCATCTCCTTCTGGCTCGGGATGCTGGGGAACTTGAGTATCTCGGCGTGGTCATGCTCAATCGTGCGGGTGAATACCGGGTCTTCGTCGCGGTACAGCCCTATCTTCGTGGATATTGAACCCGGGTTTATCGCCAGGATTAAATGGCGCATAACTCAGTTCCCCTTTTAAACGCCTGTTTATTAATCTCCGCGAACGCAGGCTTGACATTCGCGGAGATTATGCCGTCCCAGTCCAGATTGTCTATCCCGATGAGCTTCGCCGCGGCGCCTAGCAGGATGATGTTCATAACCCGGGGGTTGCCGAGCTTTCCGGCTTCGTCCGCCGCGTCTATTACCGTAGTATCTATCCGGGCCTTTAATTCATCCAAAATACCGCCGGAGTAAGCCGCACTGCCGATAATGACCGGCATCGGCATGATTTCGCAGTCGTTCACGACGGCTTTGGCGTCCTTCTTGGCGTATTCCAGCCAGCGCAGGGCTTCCATCTTCTCGAAGGAAACCAGCAAATCCGCGCTGCCGCGCTCAATCACCGGCGAATAGACTTTCTCGCCATAGCGCACCTGCGAGGACACGGAGCCACCGCGCTGGCTCATTCCGTGGATCTCGCTCATCTTAACGTCGTGACCGGCTTCCATCAGGCCCTGTGTCAGTATCTTCGCCGCGAGTATAGTTCCCTGGCCGCCCACGCCAACCAACAATATGCTTTTTACCGTCCCTTTTGTCATCGGTTACTCCCCCTTCCGTGATTCATTTTGCTTACGCGATTCAATACTATAGAAACCGCCCGCTCTGTCCACCGTTTCCTTCAGATCGGCCAGCTCCGCTTCTTTTTTAGACGTCATTATCTTCAGCGCGAGCTCAATAGCGGCGTTATTGAAAATGTCGCCGGATACCAGCGGATTAGCTGCTACATCGCGCGCATCGCGAATGGCGGATTCAACCGTGACCTTTTTCCCGTGCGCTTCCTCCCAAGCCGTCGCATTGGTCTTGAAAGTCTCGCATTCCGCATCAAGTTCCGTTACATCGTCCAACACCTGCTCTGTTTCTGTCGCGCTTGCGATATATCCCTCTTCCTTAAGCGTCTTATTGAATGACTTTATGTCAGACTTCATGCTCCTAATCTTTACTTGGATTTGGGAGAATACCCTCTTCACAGCCGAGGCGGCGTCCACAATACCGGAAATGAATTTTTCCCGAATAACATTCAAATCCGTTTTCCATTGGGCTATGCTTTTTCTCCATGCCGCCAGCTTAACCCTAATCATCAGCAGGTTCACGCTTTGTCCTCCTCGCGTATTGCCACGAAAATAATAAAGACTCTACGACGGCATTATCGCCTGTTTCGGGCAAATCTGAGCGCACACGCCGCAACCGGCGCACATGCCTTGATCTATAATTATCTTCATCTTTCCACTGTTCTCTTTTATCTTTTCACTCACACAGCTAAGAGCCGGGCAGCCCGCCTTCACGCACATTTTACAGGCAATACATTTCTCCCCGTCAACGCCGTACTTTTGCGTAAAAACGTCCGCGCCGAACTCCGCCTTATCGGCTGCGGACAGACGCTTGAGCACGCAGGGCCAGCGTGTGATGATAACGGACGGCCCGTCCTTTGAATAAGCATCGTCCAGGGCCTTTCTCACGGCTTTTAAGTCGTTTGGGTTCACTGACGCCACGTTCTTCGCGCCCAGCGCTTTTACGACGCTTTCGATGTCTATCTCAGGCGCGGCGTCCCCAGCCGCGTTCTTGCCGGTGCCGGGGTTTTCCTGATGGCCCGTCATGCCGGTTATGCGATTGTCTAAAATGATGCAAATTGTCTTGCTGTTGTTATATAATACCTCTATCAGCGAATTGATTCCCGTATGGAAGAACGTGGAATCCCCCATAATCCCGACGACGCGGTTTTCGGAACCGCTGGCGGTGAAAACCCGCTGCGCCCCGTGGCCTGAGCTGAACGACGCGCCCATGCAAACCACGAAATCCATTGCGTTATACGGATCTGCGAAACCCAGCGTGTAACAGCCGATATCCCCTGCGATAACGGTGTTTTTACGCTTTGCCAGCTCGTAAAACAGCCCTCGGTGGGGGCATCCGGCGCATAAAGCCGGGGGGCGCGGGATGATTACCGATCTGTCGTATGCGGGGCCTTCCAGCTCTCCGCCTAAGATAGCCTTTCGCAGCACATCGGGCGTAAGCTCGCCGTAGGGCGGGATGATGTCCTTGCCGATACAGGAATAGCCGCGGGACTTAACCCATTGTTCAAGATAGGGGTCGTGTTCTTCTATGATATACACTTTGTCAACCAACGTGTAAAACTCGTCCAGCAAGGCGTCCGGCAGCGGGTTCGTGAAGCCCAGCTTGAGGTACGACGCGCCGTCCCCTAAGACCTCTTTCGCGTAATAATAAGCCATGCCCGAAGCGATGACGCCGATCCGCGAACCATCTCGAACCGTGTCCGCCCGCGATACCTTTTCTATGTAATTTAAAGGGGTTTTCTCGCTGAACGCCTTGAGCCTTCCCATGCGCTCCTCTACTTTAACGCGCATCTTTACCGCCAGGGAAGGAACCGTGACATACTTCGCCACGTTTTTCACATACGGCCTTACCGGAACCGCAGCCCGCTCGCCGCACGACACCGGGCTTTTTGAGTGGGCCACGCGGGTGGTTATACGCATTAAAACGGGCGTGTCGTATTCCTCGCTCAAATCATAGGCGGCCTTCATCATGTCCAGGCATTCCTGGCTGTCGCTTGGCTCAAGCATCGGCAGTTTGGCGGACACCGCGTACCAGCGGTTGTCCTGCTCGTTCTGCGATGAGTGCTGGCCCGGCTCGTCCGCCGAGATAAGCACCATCCCCGCGTTGACACCGGTGTATGAGAACGTGAACAGCGGGTCAGCGGCCACGTTTACGCCCACATGCTTCATCGACGCCAGGCTCCTCGCTCCGGCCAGCGAGGCCCCGGCGGCGGCTTCCATCGCCACCTTCTCGTTACTTGCCCATTCGGATATAATGTCTTTATAACCCGTGATGTTTTCTAGAATCTCGGTGCTGGGCGTACCGGGATACGCGGACGCGAAAGCGACGCCCGCTTCGTAGGCCCCGCGGGCTAACGCCTCATCGCCGGTCATTAATGTGCGCATTGAGTATCTCCTTTCATTCTAATCGCTAGGGTCTCTGTGTCTCTGTGCCTCTGTGTGAAAATAAAGATTAAAACAATGACCACGAAAATTACGAAAACCACGAAAAATGCTTTTCCCTAGCTCCTAGCCCCTAGCAGCCCCATCATAATAGACAGCAGTTTCTCCTCCGCCGTCGCGCCGCGGGAGACAAGGATAACCGGGGCTTTCGCGCCAAGGACGCAGCCCGCCATCTTAGCCCCGCCCAAGTACAGCAGCGCCTTGCTCATAATGTTCCCCACGGCGATATTCGGCACGAGCAGCAAATCAACATCCCCGGAAACCGCGCTGTCAACGCCTTTTATCGCGGCGGATTCGCGGCTTACCGCCAAATCGAAAGACAGCGGCCCCTCTACTGTACACCCAGTAATCCCGCCGTTCCGGTTCATTGCGGCCAGGGCCGCCGCGTCGCCTGTTTCGGGCATTTTGTCGCTGACCGTCTCAGCGGCGGCCAGTGCCGCGACGTTGGGGTTCTCATAGCCCAGCGCGCTCATGTAATCAACCGCGTTCTCCAGTATCGCCTGCTTCTGCGAAAGGTCGGGGTACGGGTTCATCCCGCCGTCCGTCATAAACAGCAGCTTATGATAAGCGGGGCATTCCAGCACAGTCAGGTGCGACATAATGCCGCCGCTCCTTATACCCGTATCTTTGTTTAGGCAGGCCTTAAGTAAAACCGGCGTCTGGAGCCCGCCCTTCATTATAGTATGGGCTTTGCCCTCTCTGACTAGGGAAACGGCGGCGGCGGCGGCTTCCGCGTCGTTATCGGCGTGGATTACCGCCGCTTCGGGTACAGGGAAGCCAATTTCATCGCATATCCGCTTAATCTCATCGGGCCGTCCCGCCAGGTAATAACCAGCCCCGAGCAGATTTGCCGCGTCCCTGACGGCTTCCAGCGTATGCGCGTCCTCTGCCGCGGCGACGGCGATAGTCCGGCCCTTCTTTGCCAGCGCCATTTCCTTTAAAGTATTGAAATCCTTGAATATCATAACAGTCCGCCCAGTATTTCCAGGCCCTTTACAAGCTGCGCGTCCGTGGGCGTGGAGAAGTTTATGCGGAAATATTGGCTTCCTTGATTAGGGTCGGCATTGAATGTGGAACCGGGTACGACGGCCACGCCATGCTCCAGCGCCCTTTTGCAGAAGCCCGGCATATCGGCGCCGTCCGGCAGCCTGCACAACACAAACAGCCCGCCCTGGGGGGGTATATATGTTACCTTGCCTTTAAGGTGTCTTTCAAGGCCGTCTATCGTTAAGCCCAGTTTAGCCGCGTAGATTTTGCGGACTTTCTCTATATGCGCCTGCATGTCGTAATGGGTCATAAAGCCCAGCACTATCATCTGGTTCAAAAGCGGCGTGTGTACGTCGGAAGCCTGCTTCGCGACGGTTATCTTAGGCATTGC
>JAISVU010000245.1 GCA_031271375.1 Clostridiales bacterium
TACCACACCTTGTCTATAAGGAAACAAAAGACATGGTAGCTTACGCCGATGTCCTTCAATTTTCAACCTCTTTTCTCCGCCGGCATGTTCGCTGTCAAGAGGTTTCGAACAGTTTTAGCTTGGGCATCGGTAAGCCGGTGATCGTCTCCGCTGCCGCACGGGAATATCCTCTGCCCCTGCAAGAAGAGATCTCCATCCACAACACAAGTGGTAATGGGGTAAATGCCTTCGGCTATCTCAACTTCAAACTCTACCGTCCCAGAGCCTTTATCTTTGGTATAATATCGAAATTCTCCGTCCATGACTTTTCTCCTTGTATATAAATTGGTGGCTGCATATTCATGTCTTCGCCTACTTCCAGTGTCTGTGGTCTGTTTCTTAAGCTGGTTTAGTAATCAGTTCCGGCATGAAATGGTATTTGACGACTAGGCGGTCGTGATACTTTGCCAAGTATTTTTGGGCGTCCTTTTCGTTTCGGAAAGGCTTTACCGGCCAAACAGGGCGGAGATAATACTTGAACCCGCCTCTCTGACTAAACTTGATAAAGTAAATAGCCTCCCCCTTATGCTCACCCTTCAAGACATAATACTGCGGTAGACTTCCGGTATCCAGCGGTTTTCTCGGAGCTTTACTGGCTTTGGGTCGTAACACCCCACGGTTATAATCCAGCTTTATCTCCAAGGACTTTACGTCTTTGAGTTCTTCAAGGATTTGAAGCATTTCTGTCGTTGTCTTAAACGTGTACTTTTTCGTGTTCTCGTAGTCGCTGTAGTCCAGAATAAAGAAGCCGTTACCGAAGGATACATATTCTTCAACTGTGTAGGCGCTGTGAATCCCGTTAACGAGCCAGCGTTCCATTTCTCCGGGAGCAAAGCATTTGTTCCGCGACTTGAACATCATGCCGCATTCCTGATTGTATTGGTCGTAGTCGTATGCGATTTCCAAAATCTCTTGCTCGGAAAAAATGAAGCGACCGGCAGGACGTTTCCAGTTCATCACGTTCCAGCTCTTTTCGTTTCGGTAATGGCCATTTAAACCACATTCAAAACAATTATTGCTGCCGGAATTGACCAAAGGTATAAAGCCGTCACCGACGCGAATATATGCGCGCTCATAGTAGATTTGGTAACTCATGCGTTTTCCTTTCTCATATTATTACGAATGCCGGGCACAACCGCACCCGGCATCTATATTCACTTCGAGAGCGCTAATTGGCGCAATCTCTGTATACCTGTTCGGCGGAACCGCACTCCTCAATCTCTAAACGCCCTAACTCTACAGGGCAAAATTCCAGACCACACACAGAGCATTTGTACCGCGCGAATTCGGCGACAACTATATCCGGTATGGCATCGGCTGAAGCTTGTCCGCTTCGCATCCAAGCCATGCAATGAGGGCAACGGACAGCAAGTTGCCGTATGGGTGTGATTTCGTATTCGACCCGAAACAAAACTTTATTATCGGAAGCTCCAGTAACCTGGTTGCCAGCCTTGTACTCGACAAGCTTATCATCGGGAATTGTGTCAGCATTCACATAATGCCCGTCGAAAACCTTCTCTTCGAATTCCGTACCGCTGGCGCCGCATTCGCAATTCCAAGGATACCCGATGCTGTCATCCAGATCATTGCGGGTGTCATACATCGGCTCGCGTCCGCAAACAGGGCAGCGGTTGGCTTCGGATTCCTCCGCCGCAAAAATGACTCTATCTCCGCTTTTGTCGTAGCTAGGCATATTACTCTCCTTTATGTTTTTTGCAACCTGAGCTAAACAATCAGGCTGTCACTGCGTAAGTGCGCTGATGAATGAGCTCCTTGAATTCTGTGAGTAAACTGTCGTAGCTCATCGACTCAAATTTGCAGACTCCTATCCATCGGTTTCGACCGCCTGTATAGTCCTTCATGCCAATGATGTCGCGGTACATTACACACCCACATCCGCCGATTTCCTGAACAAGCTCGACAAATATGCCGTTACCTTCGCCCCACATGCCCATCAAAATGCTTTCGCCGTTTACCGCTATGCCGCCGGGGTTCGCCCACACCTTGAACTCTGAAAGCTCAAGATCTCTGGCCAGTGCCCTCAGAAAAGCCTTACCTGTATTCAGCCATACCTTCTTGTCACCGGTTACCGGATTTCCGTCAGGGTCGCTTAAATATCCAAGGTCACAACGGGATAAGGCGGCAAGCCTTTTCATTTTATGTTCTTGGTTCTTTTTGCTCATAGAAGCATCCTCCTTTTATGTGTGTTCGTAATCTATATATAAAAACGCAGCCGCCCCAAGGGAGCCGCCACGTTAGACACAAAAAAGGAGCATAGTTACGCCGCAATGGCGTAATTATGCTCCGTGTACTTTCTTAACCGGCCTCTGGTGAAAATAGGGCCTTACATAGCTGAGTTCGAACAGCGAAGGTTAATTATTTCAATAGCTTCATTATATGGCAGCCGCCAATTTGCGTCAAGCAAGTACGAGGCTTCCGCAAAGCATGGTATTCTTACGATTTTATGGTACATCAGTTAAAAGGCGGCCGCATTGCAAACCAACTCATCGGCGAAGTATAAAGCATGGTTCATGCTGACCAATCCGCGACGACGAAATTCGGGCAACGCAGCTTCAGCCGCGTTTCGGGTAACGAATGTGTTAAACTGCAACGCATACACATTGCTGTAGAAAGGTGCGTTTTCTTCCGGCTTTCCGTTGGATAATATGTCGTTGACGTCATATGCCGCGCCTTCGGCATAATATACGTCAACAGGATTGTTTTCACGGTCATACCAGCTTATCGCGTGAATTCCGAAGACTTCCATCCTGTAAATTGCGATGTCAGTATTGTCCCGGGACTGATAGTGCCTGCCCAACTTATTAATCTTATACCTATTGAATATTACATAGATGCTGTCGCGAAGGTTTACCGAGAACCCGTCTTTTGTCTTGAACATGTAATTCTCTCCTTTTACTGTTTCTATATACGGTGTTATTCTGCTATATGTTTTTGATTCACCGATTGTCTCTTATAATGCGAATTTGAACATCTTCCGTTCTTTGGAGCGGTTTAAACGGCTTACGGAAGTGTCGATTAAACATTTCACGATTGGATAGCATACGGGTACCGTGGATGAAGACCTCTCTTGTATGCTCCAGTCTATTTTTTACCTGGAGCCGTCCGGCGCGATGGATCTCAATCCTCTCACGTTCCAGTTTGCGAAACACATTATCTAATTCTATGTCCTCAATTCTCTTGCTCCCGCCAACAATAAATGCTGTATACATGGTCATGTTACTCCTTTCTGAACAAGAAGCAGAAGCTCGGGTAGCTTCTGCTTTCATCGATTTTTAGAGATTTTGGAAAAACCAAACAAAATACGAGGTATTGCCACGCCTGTTAGGCGTAACGATACCCCGCAAAATATAAAACCGGATACGGCATCAAGCCGAGCCATACTTAGCCGCGCACCGGCAGCGAAACTACTGACATTTGAGTAATTCTAATTATACAGGGGCTATCAAAGCGCGTCAATGAAGTGGTGCGTTCTCAATACTCGCTGAGCTCTGCAGGCAGACTGACTCAAAACGCTGTTGACAAACGAGTTGCACCGTGGTATGCTGTATCTGTATTAAACATGTTTAGTACAAGTTTAGCATACTGAAGGTGACCGTATTGCAAAACGACAATGTAAAGGAACAACTAATTCTTGCGACTATGAAGCTATTGTCAGAAAGTAAAAGTTCAAGCGGGATAACGGCTAGGCAAATCGCCACTGAAGCGGGCGCAAATTTAGCCATGATCAATTATTATTTTAACTCTAAAGATGAGTTGGTAAGCTTCGCGGTCGGTAAACTCATGGCTGACAGGGCCAATGAACTAAAAGACATCAGGGACAGCCATGTGCCTGCCAAGCGAAAATTACTGGAGTTTTTGACTGCAATGTCAGATATGACCTTTGATTTTGCGGAGTTAACCAAACCCACGATTCCCTATTTACTGTTAGAAGGCGAAATTGACCTGCCTTACTTCATCCTCCCGATGATTAAAGATTGCTGCGGAAATAGAAGGTCTGAAACGGAATGCAGGATAATAGCCTATCAGATCATATCCTTTTCGCAGTTAGTGTTCTATCGCTCCAGTGATTTTATGAAATTATCGGGATCTGATGTTGGCGACAAAAGGCAAAGGGATGCGGTGTTTCAAATGATTTTAGATATTTTCTTTGACGAGTAATTCCGGCTGCCTAAAATATACGCGCTCAAACACCTAAAACCGAAAGGCGAAAGGAAACGCTATGATTGCATATAAAGAACTGTTTGATAAAAACATCCGTATATCGCTAAAAACCGCGGCTAGCGTATTATCGGCTTACCCAGCCTCCGCCGGTGTGTTTATGCGTCTTGGCGAGTCGCTGGCAAAAGCGGAGCAACGCCGGATCCGCAACAACACGGACGGCGTAGAAGTGCCGCCGATGATGATTATCAGCACCACGGACGAATGTAATCTTACCTGTAAGGGCTGTTACGCCTGCGAGCGCGGAAAGTCCCACCACGCAGGTTTGACCTCCAGCAGGGCATCTGAAATATTGACCGAAGCCTCGGAGTTAGGCGTAGGCGTCGTGTTGCTTGCGGGCGGAGAGCCGCTGCTGTCCCATGGCTGGCTTGACTCAATGGCACAGCATCAAGAAATGGCTGGACTGGTGTTCACCAACGGAACGCTGCTGGACGAAGCCCGCCGGGACTGGTTCGCGAGGAACCGGCATAGCATCCCGATTTTAAGCAGAGAGGGCGGGGAAACCGTGACTGATTCAAGGCGTGGCGACGGTGTATACGCAAAAGTTGAGACAGCCATGGCAGAGCTTCGTTCTGCCGGCGTACCGTTCGGTCTGTCCGTTACCGTTACCGTCGAAAATATCAACGATATCCTTACAGACAGCTTTGCTGCTGAATATGTACGAAAGGGATGCCGCCTGTTCGTATTTGTTGAGTATGTTCCCGTTATGGCAGGGACTGATTCGCTCATGCTGACGAAGGCGGATAAATTGCACTTGACGCAGTTTGCCATAGACGCCGGGAATCGTCACAG
>JAISVU010000391.1 GCA_031271375.1 Clostridiales bacterium
ACGGTAACGGATTACGAAAGCCTAAGGGACGCTCTGTATCAGCGTATGGATTTCTTCCATTCGGCGGGCTGCCGCATTTCAGACAACGCGCTGGATCCGCCGGTGTTCAAGCGTTACGAAGAGAGCGAAATCAATTATATTGTGATAAAGGCGCTAAACGGCCAGACGCCGACATCCGGCGACATAAAGCGGTTCAAAACCGCGCTGTTCGTGGATCTTGGCAGGAGATACAACGAGCTGGGCTGGGCTATGCAGATACATATGAACGCCGCGAGGAACAATAACACGCTGATGTATAAAACGCTGGGCGCGGACAGCGGCTATGACTCGATAATGGACGAACCCGTGACCGGACATGTGAACGCCTTGCTGGACAGCCTTGCCGTGACGGGCGAGCTGCCTAAGACAATACTCTACACCCTCAACCCGGCGGCGGACGATCTTATAGCAAGCCTTGCGGGTAATTTCCAGGGGGGCGTGCGGGGAAAGATACAGTACGGCGCCGCCTGGTGGTTCAACGACACTAAAACCGGCATGATTAAGCAGATGACGGCGCTGGCAAACAGCGGCCTGCTGGCCCGTTTTGTCGGGATGCTTACGGATTCCCGCAGCTTTTTAAGCTATACGCGCCACGAATACTTCCGCCGCATTATGGCAAACCTCCTGGCGGAGTGGGTGGAAAACGGTGAGTTCCCCAATGATTTTGACAAACTGGCGGAGATTGCGAAGGGGATTGCCTACGGAAACGCGAAGGAGTATTTCGGGATGTAGCGGCGGTTGGTTTATAGTTCAAACTCATCACTCTTGCCATGCAGTATGCGATGGACGACAACGAGGTTTCGTTTGTCGTCCATCTTCTTAACTCTCAGCTATATTCAAAGAACCCCGCCCCGGTCTTCCTTCCCAGCTTCCCCGCCCGCACGGTTTTACGCAGCAGGGCGCTGGCGCGGTATTTCGTGTCGCCGGTTTCGTTAAGCAGCGTGTCCATGATGTTCAGCACCACGTCGTTGCCGATTAGGTCTGAAAGGGCCAGCGGGCCCATCGGATGTCCCGCGCCGAGGCACATGGCCTTGTCGATATCGGCGGCGGCGGCGATGCCCTGCTCCAGCACGCACACGGCCTCATTTATCATCGGAACCAGAATCTTGTTTACGACAAACCCCGGGGCCTCGTTGACCTCCACCGGCTCCTTGCCCAGTTCCTGAGAGAGCTTGAACACCTTCTCGAACGTCTCGTCCGATGTGAGATATCCGCGTATGACCTCAACAAGCTTCATCACGGCGGCGGGGTTAAAGAAGTGCATTCCGATAAAACGCCCGGGATTGCTCACCTGTCCCGCCAGCTCCGTAATCGAGATGGATGAGGTGTTGGAGGCGAAGACCGTCTCCGGCCCGCATATCCTGTCCAGCTGGGCAAAGAGGGCTTTCTTCGCGTCCATGTTCTCAATTATGGCCTCAAGAGCCAGGCCGCAGCCCGCGGCGTCATTGATGTCCGTGGTCTTTGTTATCCGCCCGAGGATACCGGCCTTCGCGTCCCCGGTCATTTTGCCCTTGTCAACCAGCTTGCCCAGGGACTTCTCCAGCCCCGCGAACCCCCGGTTTAGATACTCGTCTTTTATATCGTAGAGGGCCGCGTCATGCCCCGCCTGGGCAAAAACCTGGGCGATGCCGGAACCCATCGTTCCCGCGTCCGCAATGAATACCTTCATGTCAGCCTCCCATTTCAACAAGGCAGGCGACGCCCATGCCGCCGCCGACGCATAGCGTGGCAAGGCCCTTTTTCAACCCGCGTTTTTGCATCTCATACAGCAGCGTCACCAGAATACGCGCCCCGCTCGCGCCTATTGGATGTCCGAGGGCGATGGCCCCGCCGTTTACGTTCACGATGTCCATGTTGAACCCCAGCTCCTTAGCGACGGAAAGGGACTGGGCCGCGAAGGCTTCGTTAGCCTCGATCAGCTCCACGTCGGCAAGGCTCCATCCGGCATTGGCCAACGCCTTATTCACCGCGTCAACGGGGCCGATGCCCATGATCGCGGGGTCTACCCCGGCCTGGCCCATCCCGGCTATACGCGCAAGCGGCTTGAGGCCGTATTTCTTAACCGCGTCCTCGGAAGCCAGTACCAATGCCACCGCGCCGTCGTTTATCCCGGAGGCGTTGCCGGCCGTCACAGTGCCGTCCGGCTTGAACGCGGGGCGGAGCTTGGCCAGGCCTTCGGCGGTGGTTCCCGCCCTGGGGAATTCGTCCGTCTTGAATGCGACGGTATCTTTCTTAACCTTAATTTCTATCGGGACTATCTCGTCGTCAAAACGCCCGGCTTGGATTGCCGCTACGGCTTTTTGCTGGCTCCCGGCGGAGAAGGCGTCCTGCTCCTCCCTGGTTATGCCGTATTTCTCGGCAAGGTTTTCCGCCGTTATCCCCATGTGGCAGTCGGTAATCGCGCAGGACAGGCCGTCCTTCACCATCGTGTCAACGATAACCCCGTCGTTAAGGCGATAGCCGAAACGCGCGGAGGGCAGGGCATATGGAGCCATCGACATGTTCTCCATCCCTCCGGCCACAACGATATCATTGTCCCCCGTTTGGATGCTCTGCCTGCCCGTCATCACCGATTTAAGGCCCGATCCGCAGAGCATATTTATCGTCGTCGCGCATACCCCCTGGCCGATACCGGCCTCCAGCGAGGCCTGACGGGTGACGTTCTGGCCCTGGGCCGCTGTCAGCACCGAGCCCATAAAGACCTCGTCAACCTTGTCCGCTTCCAGCCCGGCCCTCTTCAGGGATTCCTTTATAACCGCGGCCCCCAGCTTCGCCACAGGCACTGCGGACAGCGCGCCGCCCATCGAGCCGATAGCCGTCCTCGACGCCCCCGCAATGTACACGTTTTTCATTAGTCTCTCCTCTTTCTTTTTATCTTTAGTTAATCTTAGTTCTAGGCGGGCTTACGATGCCCTCGCCCTCCAATACCACAACGCCGTTCTGATTTGTGCAGGCAGCCTTGATTTTTACCTTCTTCTCCAGCTTTTCTACGATCTCCACCGTCGCCGTCACGGTGTCGCCGAAATAAACGGGAGCCATGAAGTTAAGGTTCTGGGAAATCCATATCGTGCCGTAACCCGGCATTATGTTGCCCAAAACCCCGGAAACAAGCCCGGCGGAGATAAGCCCGTGCGCAATGCGCTCTTTAAAGAACGTGCCCTTCGCGTATTCGGCGTTGATATGGGCCGGGTTGAT
>JAISVU010000017.1 GCA_031271375.1 Clostridiales bacterium
ATTCATCACCCAAAGCCACAATGCGTTTATTAATCTCTTTCAGCGCCTCGACGGAGGGTACGCGTTCCGAACGGTATAGGTACATATTATTCTCGTGGCACTGTATTTCTAAATAATCGTAGAATTGAGCCAGCTCACATATGCGCTCTTCCGAGGCGTTATTCAAAACGGCGGTATAGAGTTCTCCTGCCTCGCAGGCTGTCCCCAGAATCAGCCCTTCCCGTTTAACCGCAAGGAGGCTCTTGGGTATCCTGGGCCGCTTAAAAAAGAACTCCAGATGAGACCGGGAGGTCAGCTCGTAAAGGTTCCTCAGCCCCTCCGCGTTCTTTGCCAAGATAATCGCGTGGTGGTATGGCAGCTTTTTAATGTCGATAACGCCGCCGCCCAACGGGTTTATATCCCTAAGCCGCGTGATGCCGCGTTCTTTCAGCATTTCAAGGCATTTTATTAAAATTCCCGCTGTGGCTTTCGCGTCGTCTACCGCCCTGTGATGTCTGGTCAACGTAACCCCCAGGTGCTTTGCCATGTTCTTGAGCGAATGACCGGAGACCTCGGGGAATAATGCCCTGCTCAACTCCAAAGTGCATAGAACCGTCCTTTCCCCCGGGGCTTCACCGTAAGCCCGCGTTTTAATAACTGCCCTATCAATGAATCCCATATCAAATACCGCGTTATGGGCGCACAGCACCGCCCCTCTCGCAAATTCAAGGAAACCAGGCAGAACCGCAGATATATCCGGCTCTCCCGCCAACGTCCCGTCGGTTATCCCCGTCAGCTTTACGATTTTCGCGGGAAGGGAAAAACCGGGATTCACCAGCGCGTTGAAGCTGTCCGTTATCACACCGCCCTCGACGCGCACCGCCCCGATTTCAATTATGCTGTCGTCGTCCTTGTCCAGCCCCGTCGTCTCCACATCGAAGACCACGAAGGTTTCATTTAACCCCCTGTCCCCCGGGTTTTGCACAATGGCCCAAAGGTCGTCCACAAGATACGCCTCCATGCCGTAGATAACCTTTATTCCGTGCTTTCTCGCGGCGGCCATAGCGTCTGGAAACGCCTGCACCACGCCGTGATCCGTCAAAGCCACCGCCGGCATTCCCCATTCCGCCGCCCTCTTTATATAATCCTCCGCGGAGTTGGTGGCGTCCATCTGGCTCATCTGTGTATGGAGATGCAGCTCGACGCGTTTATCTTCGGGAATGGAGATATCCTTGCGGCCGTCCTTTTTTATAGTCAGCGGCGCGATCTCCTTCGCCATAATATTTATCTCTTTGGAAAAATCGTCATACCGGGCCTGGCCCAGGATGCGGACGGCCTTACCCGGTTCCGTAACTGCGGCGTAGCCGTCTTTAAACTCTTCCTCGTCTTTAAGAAAAAATTTAACCGTAATTGAATCCGTGCCGTCCGTAACGTCCATCTTGCACATAAGGCGCTCGGTTCGAGTTTCCCTGCGCTCGAAATTAATCACAAAACCGTCGAAGAGTATCTCGTCGCTTTCTTCAATCTCTTCGCAGAGCTTCGTTATCACGCCCTTGATCTCGGTTTTCAGCAGCTTCTTGCTTCCGCGCTTTTGCCTGGGCTTGAATCCTGATGGCGCGTAGGGTTGTTTTGCGCTTTTCTTTGTGTTTCTTTGTGTGCTTTGTGGCATATTAATAACGACAGTGGGCGGCTCGGGAAATTCAAGCGCAGGCGCGGATGTAGGCGCAGAGGCAGGCCCTTCGCTTGTTTCCAGTATAACGGCTCTATCCATGCCAGAGCCTTTGGCGGCTTCGTTAATCATCGCATCAATCTTATAAGTCCCCAGGATAAAGGCCTCGCCCGTCTTCAACGATATAGTTAAAACGCCGTCCTTACACTCGAAGCCGGCGTTTTTCATCATTATCCCGCATATCGGGCTTATCTCGGAAGCTCGTTCTATTATATGATCCTTGATTTGCTCCATAATTTCAGTGTTCGCTAACATATAAATCAATCTCCCGCATAATTCTATCGAATAGTTCCTCTTCCGGTAGCGTCGCTACCACTATGCCCTTTCTGTACACCGCTCCTCTGCCCTTACCTCCTGTTATGCCGACATCGGCTGAGGCAGCCTCCCCCGGGCCGTTCACGGAACAGCCCATAATCGAAATTTTCATTGGCGTTTTTTTATCCTTAACCGCGTCCTCAACCCGCGCCGCCAGGCCGATCAAGTCAATCGCGGTACGTCCGCAGGTAGGGCAGCTCACTATCTCCGGCCCAAACCGCCGCAGCTCCATCGCCTTCAATATCTCTTTGCAATACCTTATTTCATCGGCAGGGCTGCCCGTCAGCGATACCCGTATCGTGTCTCCCATCCCCATAGCCAGTATTGCGCCTATTCCCGCCGCCGACTTTATCCCGCCGGAGAAGACGCCCCCCGGCTCTGTTATCCCCACATGGAGCGGATAATCCCGGCTTTCGGCAATTATCCGATAAGCCCGTATCGTTTCGGGCACGCTGGAGGATTTCATCGACACCAAAATATTCCCGAAATCCAAATCTTCCAATATCTTTATATGATCCAGGGCGCTCATAGCCATCGACTCGCCGACGGGCTTTCCGTGGAAGCGTTTCTCCAAAGAGCCGCCGTTTACACCAATCCTTATCGGAACGCCGCGTTCTTTGGCCTTCTTTACCACCTGCATAATCCTGTCCTTTTCCCCTATGTTCCCCGGGTTAAGGCGAAGCTTGTTGACGCCGGCGTCCAGCGCCGCCAGGGCAAGCCGGTAATCAAAATGTATATCAGCCGCTAGCGGAATATTAATCTGCCTGCGGATATCGCGAAGCGCTTGGGCGGCCTCCATATCCAACACAGCTACCCTGATAAGCTCGCAGCCCGCTTCCTCCAGTTCTTTTATCTGCCGCACCGTACCCGCGACATCCCTGGTATCTGTATTGGTCATGGACTGGACGGCGATGGGGTTGCCCCCGCCGATAATCAGCCCGCCTATATTAATCGGCTTTGTAGCGGTTCTGTCAGTCATTGCCACCCTCCCTATAGCTTTTCACAATCTCCGCGAAATCTCCGCCAGTGGCTTCATCCATGAGCATACCAATACCCTGGGCGGACAGTCCGTACAGCCCTTTGGACACATGCTCAAACCATCCGTGATGGTTTCTGTAGAGCATCGTCCGCGCTCCTTTGGCACAGCCCATGTCCACAAGCTCCTTAGGTGAAAGCGCCCCGTACTTCTCCAACAGGCAGGCGATTTTTATCGACTGCTCCCTATAAGCGGTTCCTATGGGTTTCCCAGTCTGGCCCCCGGTGTTTACATCGGCGGAGCGCCCCGCCAGCTCCGTTAAGACGCTCTCTTTGCGTTTCTTGCTGGCGTTCTTTACCTCCGGCGTCGGCAATGTGTCTATAATAACGCCTGGCGTCTTGTCCTGATTCCTTCCCAATGACACAAAAATAAGGCCGATTCCCAGCTTCTTGAGTATCCGCCGCATTAAGGCGCATTCCCTGCCCCTGGTGTACCGCGGGCGGGGTATCGCGACATATACCTGCGACGTTATGCTTTGCCTGTCAACGGCCTGATAAAGCAGCGTCATATTGAAGGCCTTTTTCAGTTCTATAACCGTAAGGATACCGTCCTTAACCATCGCGACGTCTATGCCCTTAACCTCGGCGTTCACAGCGTAACCCAAGCCGGTAAAGAAATCCTTTACCGGCTTGTACAGGTCCGCCTCTTTGAAGTTTTGGCGCTTAAAAGACACGTCAGCGCGGATTCCTTCGCTTGGAAGCCTTAGTTCCCTCCGCCATAAACGCCTCAATCTCATCCGGCGTGCGTATAATGTCCTCGGAGAGCACCTCGCATCCGTCTTCCAGCACCATCACGTCGTCCTCGATACGTATGCCTATCCCCTCTTCGGCGACATACAGCCCCGGCTCCACCGTTATTACCATGCCCTTTTTAAGCTCGGCGTCCCTGCCCTTGCTTATGTCGTGGGTGTTAAGGCCCAGGTGGTGGGACACGCTGTGGTAATAATACTTTTTAACCTCGTCCTTTTCCTTGATCAAACCGATACGCTTCAATTCCTTCTCATAAAATTCCACAACGATGTCGTTAAGCTCTTTGCATGTTACCCCCGGTTTTATCTTCGCGATGACCTTCCGGCCCGCCTCAAGCACGATGTTGTACAGCTCCCGCTGGCGGGGCGTGAACACGCCGTTTACAGGGATTGTGCGGCTTATATCGGCGCTGTAGTGGTTCCATGCCGCCCCGAGGTCAAAGAGGATCAGATCCCCGTCGGCGGCTTTCGAGTTGTTGTCATGGTAGTGCAGAACCGTGGCGTTTTTCCCGGCGGCGGCGATCGTGTTGAAGCCGTGTTCGGTCACGCCGCTCTTTTTTAAATGGAAATCGAAATACGCTTCATACTCGTACTCATACATGCCCGGCCTGGAATTCTTATACATTAAATACAGCCCGTCGCGGGTGATGCTGATGGCCTTTCTTAACATGGCCGCTTCTTCTTTGGACTTTACCTGGCGCAGCTTTGCGAACACCGGGCGGAAATTAACAAGCTCGCAGCATGGCCAGTTCTCGCGTATCCGGGCGGCGAGGCGCACTTCATTAGACTTATCCGCGTCAAATGAGGGGTTCTCCATGTCCATGCAAACCTTCAACTTGTCCGAGTAGTTAATAAACCGCGCCATATCCCCGTCGAACTGCTCCAGGAGGCGGAAATCCTCTATCCCGCTTATCTTCTTTGCCTCGTCCTCGCTGAGGGCCGCGCCGTTCCATTTAGCTGCCAGCTCGTCGTAGCGCTCAAGATACAGGGTTTCCTTAACCTCCCCGGAGGCGCTTTTATGTATGGCAACGATTAATCCGGGGCGTTCTATCCCAGTCAGATAAAAGAAATTGCGGCTTGGGGTAAACGGATAATGCTGATCGCCGGAACTGATTACCTGCCTTCCTGAAAAAGCGATGAAGAGGCTGCTGTCGCCCATCTCTTTTGCCAGGCGTTTGCGGTTTTCTTTAAATAGCTTACTCATTCTATCCCTCCGGTAATGTGGCTTGTTTCATTATACCCTTTACCGGCGTAAATTTCAAGGACGGATGTTTATAAAACTAAATTCATAAAAAATTCACTTGTATTTTATGGCTGATTATGTATAATTATCTTTGAGCTCTTTATTTACTAACTGATAAAAAAGGACGGACGTGCGTAATGGCAAAGAAAAAACCGCAGTACCCCAAGAGGAACCGCAACATCCTTATCGGATCGCTTATAACACTGGGCGCGATAGGCTTAATTATCACCGGGTTCTTTATCAACCATCAGCTGGATGAGAAAGCCAAGAGCTACATCGCCACGATAAAGGGCGAGCAGGTAAGCACCGCCGAGTTCAGGCTCGCGCTTACGGAGCAGCAGCTCAGTGTTGAAAGCAGCTACGGCAGCTCCGCCGGTATGTGGACCCAGGACACCGGGATGGGTTATACGCTGGAAGACATGGCTAAGAATGAAGCCTTGAACAACCTTATTGTTAGAAAGGTGTCGGCCCTCAAAGCCGCCGAAATGGGGTTGGACACCCTAACTGAGGAACAGCAGACAGAGGCGGATTCCATCGCGGAAAACTTTTCTTACACCTATGGCGACGGGATTGTGGATTACATTGGCCTAACAGCCGACGAAATGCGACAGTCCTTTATGGAAAGCTCGTATGTCACGAATGTCCACACCGCTGTTACCGAAGAGTATGTGCTGGATCAGGAAGCCCTTGATTTGGCGTTTGAAACATATTTCACGGGTGCTGAGGACGATCTTACCACTTACGAGTTCAGCCATATACTTACGGATTCCCGGGAGGCGATTGACGCCGCGATGGCCGAATACGCGGAAGGCGCGGAGTTCATTGACCTTATGGCGAAATACTCTAGGGACTATGTAGACCCCGAGGCGGTTCCCGAAACGCCGCCGGAAGAGGGCGACCCGGAAGAAGAGCCTGCGGACGAGCCCGAAAGCGAACCGGAAGAAGAGCCTGTGGATGAGCCCGAAGGCGAACCGGAAGAAGAGCCTGCGGACCAACCCGAAGGCGAGCTGGAAGAAGAGCCTGTGAATGAGCCGGAAGAAGAGCCTGTGAATGAACCCGAAGGCGAGCCGGAAGAAGAGCCTGCGGATGAGCCCGAAGGCGAGCCGGAAGACGGTTCCACCGGTGTTTTCGTTAACGATCAGGAAGTGCCTGAGGATGCCATTACCATAGACGACGATCTGGGCGTTGTTTTGGATATGTCGTTCATGGAAGTCAACCCGAACGTCTTAACCGTAACAGGCGGAGAAATGCCCGCCGATGTGGGAGCCGCGATGTTCGCGACGGAACAGGACGCCGTCACCGATGTCATTGAACTGTACGCGGACGATTTGGTAACGGTTGAGAATTACCTGGTAATTAAGATTGTTAAAAAAGAATTACCGGACAAGGAGGCCGAGAAGGTAACTTACACGGACGAGACGTTTATCCCTGAAGCCAAGAACGCGTATTATAATGAGGCGGTCAATGCCTGGACGTAAGAGTACGATGTCGTAGTCAACGAAAAGGCATACGCGGCGGTTCGTATGTACGGGTATTGATAAACAGGACGTGATGTAAAAATACGAAAGGCCGCGGATAACGCGGCCTTTTTCGATATGCTCTTTATAATGTTGATAAGTTACATCTGTCGCGCCCGTCCTGCTTGGACCGGTAGCACATTTCGTCGGCGCGGTTTAAGTAATCCTCGCGGTTGTGGGTATGTTTGACTAACCCGGTAACGGCGCCTATGGATATGGTGACACATTGCGCGGCGGCGCTGTTTTTATGAGGAATATTAAGATTCCGCACTGTCTGAAGCATCTTCTCCGCGATCTTGGCCGCGCCGGTTTCGTCTGTGTTTGGCAGCACAACGACAAATTCCTCGCCTCCGTACCGCGCTACAAAATCCTCTTTTCTCATTGTGCAGTTTTGCAAGGCTTCCGCAACGGACTTCAAGCATTCGTCGCCTTTTATATGACCGTATGCGTCATTATAGTTCTTGAAAAAATCGATATCGATCATCATAATGCTCAGTGAGCTGTTGGAGCGGGAGAGAGAGGCAATGAGCTTGTCGATGTTTTCTTCGAAGAAACGCCTGCTGTATACCCCGGTGAGCGTGTCGTAGTATACCTTCTCAATCTCAGACTCCAGGTATATGATGTTATTTTCCAGGTTCCGCTTATCGGTTACGTCTATCGCGTATTCCAAGTGAGCCTTTTTTCCGTCAAGCCAGTCGATGAGCTTTGCGGTTTTCTGTAATACATCGCCCTTAATGGATTCTTTATGCTCCCATTTGAATGTCTTGTCCGGTTCCTCCTGCAGCCGTAGGTATGGGCATGATTCACAGGGCTCATCCAAGCCTTGAAGGAGCTTATGACATATCTGCCCGACGCCGTCGCCCTCTATGCCGAAGTTCTCCCTAATGGCGTCGTTTAAAAAGAGAATCTCGTTGGTATAGGGGTCGGCGACGGTAATCAAGGCGTCTATACCGTTCAATACACTCTCCAGCGCCTTCCGCTGACGCATTGTGTCGGTTACTTCCAGGCCGACTTCCAGGTGTACTCTTCCGATAACCGGCAATTCGACAATCGCCCCTGTCAGACGGTAGGTTTTTTGGCTGGTAGGGCTATATTTCTCCCAATGCAGCACCTTGCCTGGACAATTGACGATCTTTTCGTAAGGACACCATTCGCACCGCATATCCTTGCCCAGCAGATACTTGTGGCAGATTTGCCCCACTCCGTCCACTTTTACGCCAAAGAATTCCTTGGTGCGTTCACTGATAAAGAGGATTTCGCCTGTTTCCGGAACGGTGGCCATAATCATAACTTCAAGGATGTTAAGCACATTCTTCAACGAGTCTAAATAGACGTTGAATACTCCTAAGGCATTTTCATTATCAATCATACCGTCACAACCTTTATAACTAATTCTTTTACTTAAAAATCGGCGTTCTTTACGGTTCTTGGGAAGGGTATGACATCGCGGATATTCGCCATGCCGGTGACATAGCGGAGGAAGCGTTCAAATCCCAGGCCATAGCCGGAATGTTTTACCCCGCCGTAACGCCTGAGATCCAGGTACCAGGTATAGTCTTCCTCCCGCAGGCCGTTGTCTTTGATGCTTTGCAGAAGAACGTCCAACCGCTCCTCGCGCTGGCTTCCGCCGATAATCTCGCCTACGCCGGGGCAGAGCAGATCCATCGCCGCAACGGTTTTCCCGTCTTCGTTGCGCCGCATGTAGAAGGCCTTGATATCCTTTGGATAATCCGTTACAAACACAGGCCGTTTAAACACATTCTCGGCCAGGTAGCGTTCATGCTCGGTCTGGAGATCCATGCCCCATTTTACCGGATATTCAAAGGATTCGCCGGACTTTTCCAAGAGCCCTATCGCCTCAGTATATGTCACATGCCCGAAATCTGAGCGTACCACGTTGTCCAGCCGCTCCAACAAGCCCTCGTCGATAAATTTATTGAAGAATTCCATCTCGGGCCTGCAGTTGTCAAGGATAAAGTTTATCACGTATTTAAACATTTCTTCGGCAAGCGTCATTATATCGCCCAGCTCGGCGAAGGCGATCTCAGGTTCCATCATCCAGAACTCGGCGGCGTGTTTGGGGGTGTTTGAGTTTTCGGCCCGGAAGGTAGGCCCGAAGTTGTAAACATCGCCGAAAGCCATCGCAAGCGACTCTGCGTTAAGTTGCCCGCTTACAGACAGATACGCCGGTTTCCCGAAAAAGTCTTTAGAGTAGTCCACCTCTCCGCCCTTCATCGGCGGCTTCTTCATATCCAATGTAGTGACGCGGAACATTTCCCCCGCTCCCTCGGCGTCGCTCGCTGTGATGATGGGGGTGTGGGCATAAACGAATCCGCTGTCATGGAAGAATTTATGGATAGCGAAGCTGGCTTCGGAGCTGACCCTGAAGACAGCCATGTAGGTGTTTGAGCGGGGCCTTAAATGGGCGATCGTCCGCAAATATTCATTTGTATGCCGCTTCTTTTGAAGCGGATAATCGGCCGGGGCAATACCCTCGACGGTCAAAGCGTTGGCCTTCAGCTCGAAGCTCTGTTCTTTGCCCAGGCTTTCAACAAAAAGCCCCGTCACGCTGACGGCTGACCCGGCGCCCAGCTTAACGGCGTCCGCGTAGTTCGGCAGATTATTATCCATCACCACCTGCAGGTTTTTGAAATAGCTGCCGTCGTTCAACGTGATAAACGCGAAGCTCTTGCTGTCGCGCAGCGTCCTGACCCAGCCGCAGACGGTGATCTCGCCGCCCATGTGTTTTTCCGGGGCTTCGTAAAGCTCTCTTACGCGGACTCTCATTCTTTCTCAACTCCTTTAAAAATACGTTAAATATCATTATACCATACCTTTACCTTTTTTACTATTGAATTTTACATTACATTATGATTAAATTATAGTTGCGTTATGGGGGTGTCAAATGAAGAGCATTAAGATGATTGCGGCGGATTTGGACGGGACGCTGCTGCGGGACGATAAAACCGTGTCGGGTTATACGCGCCGCGTCCTGAACCGTTGCCTTGAAAAAGGGATAATATTAATCATTGCCACGGGCAGGCCGGAACGCGGCGCAAAGAAGGCGGCTCCGGAAGGGCTTGCGTCTTACATAATAGCCGATAACGGCGCGACGGTTACGTCGGCCGAATCAAATCAAGAGCTGCATGTCACGGAAATACCTGAGGCGGTCAAGAACAGCCTAATCGCGCGGCTGGCCGTTATGCCCGGCGTTGGCATGATGACCGCCGAAACGGGCCGGAAGTTATATACGAATATACCGGGAGACGATTATATGACCGCCGGTTGGAATACCCTTTTCTGGGATTTCATAAAGCCGGTTCCCGATGCTGTCCGCAAGATATCGGCGGAATGCGGCGACCGTGAAGCCATGATGGCGGTAATGCGGGATTACCCCGAGCTCAGGCTCTACCCGAACAAGGGCGAGGACTGGTATCAAATCACACATAAATCGGCGTCCAAATACAGCGGAATCGCTTATCTTACAGGCATAACCGGGATTGACACAAAGGACGTTATCGCCTTCGGCGACGATTTTAACGATATCGAAATGCTGGAAAACTGCGGCGCAGGCGTCGCTATGGAAAACGCGGGCACCGAGGTGAAGCGGGCGGCGCGGTTTGTTTGCGGTTCCAATGAGGACGACGGATTGGCAAAATTTTTGGATAAACATATTTTAGGAGAACAAAATGTATAAAAAGAAAATAACCTTGGTGTTCGGGACGAGGCCCGAGGCGATAAAGATGTCGCCGCTGGTTCTTGCTTTAAAGAAGCGGCCCGAATTTGAGACTTCCGTACTGGTGACGGCCCAGCACAGGGAGCTGCTGGATTCCGTGCTGCAGGCTTTCGGCGTCGTCCCCGACGTAGATTTGAATATCATGTCGCCAGGGCAGTCGCTGACGGAAATCACATGCAAAGCGCTGACAGGAGTCGGCGAGGCGCTGCAGCCTCTGAAACCCGATATCGTATTGGTTCACGGGGACACCGCCACAACCTTCGCGGCTTCCCTCGCCGCCTTTTATGCGGGCATAGCGGTTGGCCATGTGGAGGCGGGGCTGAGGACATTCAACAAGCGCGAACCCTTCCCGGAAGAGATTTACCGC
>JAISVU010000049.1 GCA_031271375.1 Clostridiales bacterium
CTAAGAATTATTTTCTTTATCCCGATTTCCATCCATGCTGTATTAACGCCGCCGCCTACGGGGGTGTGTTTTGCAATGCTTTTCTCTCTGTATCCCGTCCTTGTTGGGCTTTCAACCTGAATCCTCCACAATTTTATAACCCGCAAGTATGCAGTCTACAAAATCGAGATATTAGTGTCAACTATTTCCATACTTCTTTGCCACCTCAGCTTCCCACGCCCCGCTCTCTTTAGAAATCAAACGCGGGTCGGCATATTTTTGCAAAGACCCGAAAGAAGAACCCCTCTTTTTATTCTAATTCTTTAATGATGGCTCTTTCCGTACAGGAAGAATAATGATTTCAACTTTCTGTCCCTGTAATGACTTAGGCATATTCATTACACTAGTCAGCTTTTCGCTGTCTATAATCTGATGAACATAATTCATTCTTGCCACCGCCTCTTTACATGATAATATAAGTATACTGTGAATGAAATAAATTATCAAGAATAACCTTGCGTCCCTGTGAGAAATGCTTGAAAACCATTACTCACAGAGACACAGAGACACGGAGAGAAATTATCTCAGCCTGCTGTACAGCTCCTCAACAAAGAACGACGCCACGTCTTCCGCGTACTTCCCTGGCCCGAACCCGGCGTCGTAGCCCAGCTCCTTCGCCAGTTCATGCGTCACCCTAGCCCCGCCGCAGATCAGCACCAGCTTATCCCGCAGGCCTTCGGCCTCTATCAGTTCGCCCAATAATGATAGGGTTTTCACATGGATATCGCGCTGGGTCACGGTTTGGGACACCAGGGCGACGTCGGCTTTAAACTCCCTGAGCTTTTCGATGAACTCGGGTATAGGAACCTGGCTTCCCAAGTTATGAGCCTCTATCATCTGATAACGCTCCAAGCCGTAATGCCCTGCGAAGCCCTTCATATTCATAATCGCGTCAATGCCGACCGTGTGCGCGTCCTCGCCGATGGAAGCGCCTACGACGACCACCTTGCGTTTGATATAATGCCTGATATAGTCGTCTATCGCTTCCATGTCCATCGCCTGGCTCTCCACTTCCCTGACCGTGATTGAGGAATAGTCCACCGAATGGAGGACGGAGCCGTAAACCACATATAATGTAAAATCATCGTCCAGTGCGCCTCTGTAGGCCACGGCAGGCTCGGCGACGCCCATCTTCTTCGCAAGGGTCTTGGCGGCCTCGGCTCCCCGGTCGTCGTTTTTTACGGGTAAAGTGAAACTGAGCTGCACCTTGCCGTCGCCCATTGTGTCACCGTAGGCGGTTAAACGGCTGTAATCAGCGGCTCTTGTCTTTCCGGGCTTAATCATATCGCGGCCTCCCTGTCCAGCATTAATTCTTCAAAGGGATTGAAGTACAGGCTCTCTTTCTCGAAAACGCCCTGGCCGCCCTTTCCCCCGTTTATATCGCGCCGCACACCCGCGAAAGCGCCCTTTTCCAACGTTTTAAACAGCCCGTCCCGCTCTATCTCGGCCAGCAGGTCACAGGCCTTGCCCAGCACCTCATTGGCCCGCCTTTGTATGATACCGTCTTCCTTGAACATGATTTCGCCGTTCAAGTCCGCCATTGTGTTATAGATATAGCGCGCGTTCTCGATGGCTAAGGCCCTGTCGGACATGAACGGCGTGTGTATCGCCTCGGTCAGCATCCCAAGCAGATGGATGCTCTGGCCCGTCATAACCGTCACGGCGTTAAAGAGCGTGTTCATCGCGTATCCCATAAAGATGTTGCCCGTCATGTACTTCGTGGGAGGCATATATTTAAGCGGCGCTTCGGGGAATATCTCCCTGGAAAGCTGTGCGTGGGCCAGCTCGAACAGGAAGCCGTTTCTCACTGACGGGTCGATCTCGAAGGCGTGGCCCAAACCCATCTGCTTCTTCGGCACGCCCGCGCCCAGCGCGAAGCGCTCGTTTATAAACTGCGAAGCCAGCACCGTATGCGCTTCTTCCACCGCATCGGCGGTGGTGAGGTAGTTGTCCTCGCCGGTGTTGATGATAACCCCGGCGAAACCGTTTATCACACGGGAGAAATGCTGGTCAATCATCGTGCGCCGCATGTTGATATCGCGGAAGAGGATACCGTAGAGGGCGTCGTTAAGCATCACGTCCAAGCGCTCCAGCGCGCCCATCGCCGCGATCTCAGGCATACAAAGCCCGGAACAGTAGTTGCACAACCGGATATACCTTCCTGCGGCGGCCCCGGCTTCGTCCAGCGCCGCGCGCATAAGCCGGAAGTTTTCCTGCGTGGCGAAGGTTCCGCCAAAGCCCTCGGTTGTGGCTCCATACGGCACATAGTCCAAGAGGCTCTGGCCTGTGCTGCGGATAACCGCGATAACGTCCGCGCCTTGTTTAACGGCGGCTTTAGCCTGAACGATATCTTCAAAGATGTTCCCTGTCGCCACGATAACATATAATAACGGGGTCGTCCGTTCCCCGTATTCCTCAAGGAACAGCTCGCGTTTTGCCCGGTTCGCCTTTATCAGCTGTATCGTCTGCTTGGCGTTAAAGCCCACTACCTGCCTGATCTCGCTCACGCTATGCCGGGGCAGCTTCAGCAGCTCCATCCCGCCTGCGGCGATTTGATCCGCAATCTCTTGCGGCGGAAGTCCCGTCTCCATCATCGCGTTGCCGATAAAATACGCGGCCCCGGCGCCGGCGGCGTTATTCTCCGCCAGGCTGTCCACAATGATGTTGGGCAGCGGCACGTCCCCCCGCACGCCGTCGATGCCCAGAAGCCTGCATATAGCCCGCTCAACGGTTACGGTGGTGTGCGCGTTTATATACCGCTCCACGCCCTCGGATATGCGCCGCGCGTGGCTTCGGGCCTTCTCCGCCAACGCGGCGTCAAAGTTCAGTTTATTCATTGTCCCTCCGGTTTCTCGTTCCTCATATGCCGCCTTAAATAAGCAGGCTCTATCGACACATCATGCCCCATTGCCAGCCCCGCTATACCCTCGGACTTGGCCCGGGTTTTACCCGCGCATACGTCGCAGCGGCAGGTTTCTTTATAATGGCGGGGCTCCGTATAGGCTGAGAACACGCCCTCGTAGTTCCGCAGAATGACCTTACCCGCCCCATGCGAGATCAAATAAGTGGGCGATACCGGAATCTTCCCGCCGCCGCCCGGCGCGTCCACAACAAAGGTGGGGACGGCGTAACCGGAGGTATGCCCGCGCAGGGCCTCTATTATCTCAATGCCTTT
>JAISVU010000107.1 GCA_031271375.1 Clostridiales bacterium
CCCTGCTTCTGCATAACGTCCATAAGCAGCTTCTTGATGGACTCGTTGGCCGTCTCGCTCTCTTTCAAGAGCTTGTCAACGGCGGCCCTGTCGATACCCTGGTTATTGGACTTGGTAAATACCGCTGCAGGCGACTGGGGAGACGTATCGTTCGAGACGGTAGCGTTATCCTTCTTTTCCTCGGTTTTGGCGGCGGCATTGGATTGATTCTGGGCCTGAGCAGCCGCAACTGCGCTATTCGTCGAGTTTGTGACGCTGTCTATCGCCATTTGAAATCCTCCTTGAGCATTTATTAACTCCTACTAATTCAATCGGCTCTGACAGCTAAAACTTAATAGCTATAGAAATATTTAACAACAGGATTGTCACCGTTGACATCATACGTCAAAACAGCTGCCGCCGATAAATTCCCTTAATATGGAATTATTCGGCACCTCGTCCGGCGGCATCGCGACGAAGCTGTCCAGATACGCCAATAAACGCCTTGCCACGGCGTGGCTGGGATGGTTCGGCCCGATGCCGAAGAGAAGCGGCTCCACATAGGCCTTGAGTATGCACAGCTCGTATACCAGCGCGGAATTAAAAATCATGTCCGCGTCCTCCTGGAACGGGAAGATGTTCTTAGCCTCTCCCCTTGTGACCGAATCCCACATCGCCAGGGTCTTCGCGGCGTCGTGGCCCCTTGTGCGCATATCACGCACGATACGCCGCAGGAGCCTCGCGTCCGACATCGGCATACGGTTGTGGCGGTCGATGTTAATCTGCGTAAGCGCGCTGATGAATATCTTGAACTTATTGCATTCGGGAACGCTTTGGGTCAGCAGCCCGTTCAGCGCGTGGATGCCCTCGATAACCAAACCGTCGTTCTCCCCTAGCCGCAGTGTGTCTCCCTTGTATTCCCGTTCGCCCAGCTTGAAGTTATATGACGGTATTTCTACCCGGTCCCCAGCAAGCAGTCTTTCGAGGTCAGAATTAAGCAGATCCCTGTCGACGAAATCAAAGCTCTCGAAATCCGGTTCTCCCAGCTCGTCTAAAGGCACGACAGTCCTGCTGTGGAAGTAATTATCCAGCGATATCACATGGGGCCTTATTCCCATAACCCTAAGCTGTACGCAGAGCCTTGAGGCAAAGGTCGTCTTGCCCGAGGAAGAAGGGCCCGCCACCAGCACAACAGACTTCTTTTTATTCTCAGCGTTATAGACAATGCCGTCCGCGATTTGAGCGAACCGGTTCTCATGCAGGGCTTCGTTAACACGGATAATATCTCCGCCGCGGCCCCGGCAGACAGCCTTGTTAAGAGCCCCTGCCCCGTCCACGCCAATGATACCCGCCCATTTCGCCGTCTCGTCAAAGACCCTGCGAATCTTATTTAAAACCGCAATATCCATGTAACCGGATTTATCCGCCTTTGGAAGCTGCAGGTAAAACCCCGCGCCATCCGGCACCAGCTTAAAATCCCCAAGAAGACCGGCGTGTGGCGCAATCGGCCCGAAGATCCTGTCGCTGTAATCCCCAAGACTGTATACCCAAACGATGTCGGAGCGTGTGTAATTAAGGGCCTGGATTACGGAATCATTGTCAAAATCGCGTAATAGCTCCGCAGCTTCCTCCGGCGGCACAGCTCTGCGCCGGATGGGCAAGTTTTCATTAACCGCGTCTCGCATCACAGATTCCACGCGCACCAGGTAATCATCGTCCTGACATTCATCCAGTACAAAATAGAGGTTCTTGTTGACGGAGTGCTTTACCGTAATCCCGGTCTTAGGCCCTAATACGGCCTTTATGCCATAAACCGTAAGGAAAACCAGGCTGCGCTGATAAACGCGGAAGCCCATCGAATGGGCTATATCCAAAAAACGCACGTCGGAATCCTCATATATCCGGTCGCCCATATCCATCAGCTTGTTGTTCACGATGGCGGCCAGGCTTCCCTCAGGCGCTTCGCATAAAGATGCGATTTCAATTAACGAAGCGCCTTTCTTTACGCTGATAGGCTCATTACCGGCATTGTTTACTATAATTTCCGTTCCCGATTTTGATTTATACATGAGAAAAATCCTTCCTTCGCGTCGCCGTTCCAGTCGAAGACAAGCGGAAGGCGGCCTCTACGCCAGCTCCGGTCGTCCCTCTTCCCCCAGAAGGTTACGCGTTCAATATGATCCGCAGCGTCTGACAGGGCTTGGAAGATATCGCCGAACATCCGCGCCTGCCGCCGCTCGTCCGCTTTCGACAAAAAATGAGCCGGATAAGGGTCTTCCGCGCCTACCGTAATGTCCAGCTCGCTGACCGCAATGACCGCTCCGGTGGAGATAAAGAGCGCCAGCGCGTCCTTGAACATAGCGATGTCAAAGGTCTCCGTGCTATAATGGGCCTGCATACCGATACCCTCAATCAGCATCCTGCCGTCATAGACCGCGTCCGCTTTCCAGCGGCCATTCATCTCTATGGCCATTGCGGCGATAGCCCTGCTCTTCCCGTGTTCCTGCTCGTTAAAGTCATTATAGTATAACCTGGCGGCAGGGTCATGTGCCCGCGCCAGCTTGAAGGCGTCGTATATATAATCCCCGCTGCCGCCGTAGGCTATGTACCAGGGGGATTCTTTGCGCAGGCCGTCACGCCAGTCGCCGGTGTACTCCACGCTGTCTGAAAAGCCCTCGTTGACTACATCCCAAGAGATACATCGCCCCGCGAAATGCCCCGCGGCGTTTTTGATATAGTCGGCCATGTTTGCAGCCGCCCCGGCGCGGTTCAGGGCATTCCCCTCGCCGTCTGAGGTGAGCCAGTCTGCGTGCTGGCCATGCCACAATAGGGTGTGGCCGTGAACCAAAAGGCCGTTCTTCTCCGCCCATTCAATTATTTTATCGGCATTTGCGTAATCATAATTACCCCTGGAGAGGGAAAGCCTTGCGGGCTTCATAGCCTTCTGCGCCGTCACAATGTCATAATGGTATGTGAAATCCTTCGTTACCGCGCCGTCTTCCGTTTCCTCATGCGCCATAATGTTGCCCAGCAGGAACTTGCCTTTGTAGGTTTGCTTCAAGGACGGCAGCATGTTCGCTCTCCTTTACAATATTATGTACAGAGTCGCAAAATGCGGCGTTTGTGTGAGTGTCAATTCCCCAACGCCGCGTATTCCCACGCGAATCCCAGCATCGGCGTGTGCGGGACATCCGGCAAGTTCACGCGCTCCGAAAACAAGACATAGGCCCGTTCCTGGAACACCGGGACGCAGGTCGCGTCCTCAATTACGGATTTCTCGGTATCAACAATCAAGCCCAGGCGTAAATCGGGGTTATTGCGGTATTCCTCTTGATTAAACAACAGATAGCTTTCGTCAAGAAATGCGTTATCGTAATCCGTGAAACGGTTGGACGCCGCGCTCTGATAAGGCGCGAATTTGGCCTGGGGTTCAAAGGTTTCCGCGGCGAGGGTCCAGCCGGACCAGCACAGATCCCACGAATCCGTTTCGGCCCCCCGGGATTCACGCATACGTTCATGTGCCATTATATGCGGCAGAGGCGTAAGCGACAGCTTAAAGCCGTCGCCCAGGACGCGCCTCCAATCGGCTTGAAGGAACTCAGATGCGGCGCGCAAAGTGGGAACGTCCTCGCTATATGTCAGCGTCAGGTCTAATGAATCCAGCCCGTATTTATCCAGCGCTTCGTTATAATACTCCAAAGCCAGCCCCGGATTGTACCCGTAGTTGGGCGGCAGCCATTCGGAAGCCTCCGGCCGGGAGCGGTAGGCTTCCCCGCTCTCTAAAATGGCCAGCGTCGAAATAAAATATGCTGCCGGGGAACCGCTGACCAGCTCCGCGAGGGCCTCCCTGTCCGTCGCGTAATAGATGGCTTTGCGGAACAGCGGGTCTGAGAGCACAGGCCATTTAGGATTCGAGCGGTTGAACTCTATCGACCGGACGGTCTTTAAATCATACGGCCGCAGCCTCGGGTCTTCCGCGTAGGTTCTTAGGCCGTTTAACCCAACGTCGATACAGTCGGCGGCCCCGCTCTCGAACAGCTCAATCCGGGTGGCCTCGTTCGTGGCTACCCTGCAGTAAATACCGTCCAGCTCAATCATATCGGCCATTATGTAGTGCGGATTCTTTTCGAAAACGCGTTCGGAGCCCTTTGTCCATTCCGTAAGCATAAACGGGCCGCTGGCCATAAACAGCCCCGCCTCCGTGCCGTAGGCCCTGAGCTGTTTTTCATATATGGCCTTATAAACGGGGCTTGTGGCGCGGTGGGCGAAATGGCGCATTACATCGGTCTTTGACGCGGCGTTAATGGTCTTTATCTCCAGCGTATACGCGTCAATCGCTTTAACGCCAACATCCGCCCAACCCGTATTTCCCAGGTAATAATCCATCGCCCCTGCTACGGTAATAAACTGCTCCACAATGAACGCGGTATAGGTATAGGCCAGTTCCGGATTCAAACCCATCCGCCAGGAATAGACGAAGTCTTCGGCGGTGATGGGTTCGCCGCTGGCCCATTTCGCCGAGGGATTAATGGGAATGAGCCAGGTCAGGCCGTCCTCCGAAAGCGGCTCGGAAGCGGCGAGGCACGGAAGCAGCTCCGCCTTCCCGTCCACAGGAACCCAGCGGTACAGCGAAGCCGTGATTAAGTCAACTATCTCGTAATTGGGCAAAGCGGCGCAGTCGTGCGGGTTAATTGTGCTGTCTATTCCGGCGGATACCCAGTTGAATATAGAACCCTGTGTTTCAGCAGGGGTTTCCTGAGCGGCGCAGGACGTTAAGACCGCGAGCACGGTTGTTAATGTGGTTATAACCGTCAATAAACATCGTTTCATGTCATCATTCCTTTGTATTGATAATTATACAGCATAACGGCAAAATAGTAAACATAGAAGGGCATCCGATACACAATAAACGCATGAGTGTACAAATCGCAAAATACTATCATAGGGGCGAGCGCCTTCGCTCGCCCGGGTTGACGCATACTACCTAATTTTCGGGCGACCGGGGAGGTCGCCTCTACGGCGATCTTAATTAAAGATCGAGTGGTTCTTTCAGCATTATGCAAAGGGTCGGAGTATATGGTGTTTTTAGCGATTATATATGCGCTATTACCTGCCATACGCGAACTTACGTATCTTCCTTTCGTCGGCGGCCGCGTTAAGCTCAAGCACGCGTTCGCGGATTGCGGCGTATGCACCGGCTTCGTTAAGCTCGGACGCCCTGGCGAATACGTCCGTATCCGCCCAAAACCGCTCCGTCGTGCTGAAGTTTGTGGCGTTCCAGCCGTATTCCTCGCCCTTAGCGTTGGTGCGTCGGCTAGTGCCGCAAATCGTGATATACAGCCGCATTTGCAATTCCGTCAGCGCGGCGTCGAATTTGCTCTTCTCGTCCCTCGCGAACCTGCCGAGGGATTTTAGCGCGTGTACCGGCAGGTCTCCGTTTGTGCGTATTACATCGTAAATGCGCTTTGCGTGCCCGCTGATTAAGCCGTCCGCGTATTCGTCATAAAAACCACGCCCTCCGCGCCGCAGGGTGAGGAAATACGGATAGAACTCCTGGGTTATGTATCCCGATTTCTTGAAAAAACATTTGGCGTAGGCGATATCGTCCCGCTCGTTCAGAACGCGGACTCGCCACTCCCAGGGGTCGGTTTCGGGGTCTCCGGTAT
>JAISVU010000143.1 GCA_031271375.1 Clostridiales bacterium
CAAGGCATAATACCATTTTTTCGGCCTGCCCTTTTCCCATAAACCCGCCGATTTCTCGCGGCACTCCGCGAATACGGAAGGAGGTATTAGTTTTGCTATAACCGCAATCAAACCAGGCAATATCAAAACGTCATCTAATAATCCAAGAAAGGGGATGAAGTCAGGAATGAGGTCTATTGGCGACAATGCGTAGGCAACGGCAATAGCCGCCAATATTTTAGCGGCAATGGGCGTGTCACGGTGCTTTAGGGCAAGAAACACGGCGGGAATATCAGATTTAAGCCGTTTCGCCCGTTCTTTCAAATTCAGCATATTGACACCCGCTCTTTGCCGCAGTTTGGCTCTTGCCGTTCCATTATAGCATTTACGCCATGCCAAAACAATTAAATAGTTAAAACCCGGCCGCGTTTACGAAGCCCGAAAACGGACATTCCAGACGTAACGCCGCCCGGCAATGCACCCGCTGTTTAGAAACTCAAAGACAGCGGGCTTTTTTTATTCCAACCGGGCTAATGCCCAAAGTATTCAATTCAAGGAGGTAATCTTATCGAATTTTTGACACAGAGCATTTCAACGCTCTCCGTACTGGTCGTCGCGCTGGGCGCTGGCCTCGCCGTTTGGGGCGTTATAAACCTCTTGGAAGGTTACGGAGCGGACAACCCAGGCGCAAAATCGCAAGGCATCAAGCAACTGATGGCGGGCGGCGGGGTAATACTTTTAGGCTTAAATCTGGTTCCTTTGCTGGCAAACCTTTTCAGTACCGGGGGTTAAGCGGCCATGTTCGACGGCCTGTTCAACAAATTAACCGAGTGGATTAAAGAGGGCTTAATCGACGGCATTTTAAGCAGCTTCACCGGCATGTTCGATTCCATAAACGAACAGGTCGGCGAGATTGCGGGGCAAGTAGGGAGCGACCCGGAGAGCTGGAACTCCGGGATTTACACGTTAATCAGAACGCTCTCGGAAACCGTCGTTATCCCCGTCGCCGGGATGATACTCACTTTCGTCATGTGTTACGAGCTTATCAGCCTTATCATTGACCGAAACAACATGCACGACGTAGACACTTGGCTGTTTTTTAAGTGGATATTCAAAACCTACGCCGTTATTTTCATCCTTACCCATACCTTTGACATAGTTATGGGCGTGTTCGGCCTGGCCCAAAGCGTCGTGAACGACAGCGCCGGTATCATTTCCGGGAGCCTCGACATAGGCGGCGGGGCCGATATAGACGCGCTCCGAACGCAGTTGGAGGCTATGGGCGTGTGGGAGCTGCTGGGGCTGTACCTTGAAACGGCTATCGTTTCTTTGTGTACTTCCGCTATGTCAATCTGCGTTTTCATCGTTGTTTACGGGCGGATGATTGAGATTTATATGGTTATTTCTCTCGCCCCCGTGCCGCTTTCCACTATGGCAAACAAGGAATGGGGGCAAATGGGGAACAACTACCTCAAATCCTTGTTCGCCCTGGCTTTTCAAGGCTTTTTGATTATGGTCTGCGTAGCGATTTATTCCGTAATGGTGCAGGGTATCGTTGACGCCGACAACATACACGCGGCAATCTGGCTTTGCGCCGGGTATACGGTGTTGCTTTGTTATACTCTTTTCCGTACTGGAAGTCTGTCGAAAAGTATTTTTGGAAGTCATTAGTTATGTTTTCGTAACGGAAAAGCGGTGTAATTTAAGGATTCAGTATATCAACTTCAATCCATTATATCACTTTTCCGTTCGGATGCAAGGAAATATAAAAATATCACAAAAGGAGAAATGCCATGCAGAAAGATATTTATGCCAAGTGCGTAAACGGCCTGATTGAACCCGGCGATATGGTCATATCCACGCCGTTCGGCGATTACGGTTGTCTTGTGGGCGTTGTGCTGGAAATCAATACGGTGGGTACGTTGGAACATGATACGGACAACCCTGGCGATGACGTTCATGTCAATTTCTATGACACGAACTTCTCAGAAAATCGGATAAAAGAGATAGAAGGCGAGTTTTCCAGGATGTACGGCGCAAAGACGACATTCTATGACCGCGCTCCTAACGATGTTATCATGCCCCCGGAACAGCTTATCAACATTAACGGCATTGATGATGAAAAACTGCGCGGATTGCTGGAGAGCCGTGCAAACGCGGAGGCGTTCTGCGTAAGCGCCCTGCGGGTAGAGGAATTAAAAGACCGCCTGACCCGGAACTATGACGACTACCGGGATTCAATTCTTGAAATGGACAAAGACGAGATTATCGGCGAGGCCGGGATGATTGCCGCCGTCAAGGATACCCACTATTACCTTACGGAAACCTATGAATTTGAGGATTCCGAGGTTGATTATTTACTACTTTTTGAGAACCCTCTGGAGGTTGTGGCTACAAAATGGTGCGACCGAACGGCGCTTTTGGACGATTTTCACTTTGCCCTGCATGAAGTGTTCAATAAAAAGGACGCTTTACAGGGCGGCTTCGCGTTGTACGAAAAGCCCGTCCCGCCTGAACCGCTCCCGGATAAGCCCGTGGACATTAAACAGGCGGCGCGGCATGAAGCTGAGCGCTTGCTTTACGAACTAAAATCCTTCAAAAAGCCAAACAGCCCGGATAAAACGGAGTACACGGCGCAAGTGTCGCCAGAGTTTATCGGGCTGGCGGGCGATAGGTACGACAAGCTGCTGTTCGAGGCGTTACGGCCTCCCTCAAAAATGACATTTGAGAGCGGAGCGAAGCCCGGCGACATTAACATTTCCGTTACAGGCGGCGTACTTGCGGCGCTTAAAGTCCCAAAGCCGTCAATAAGCGATATGATGAAAGAAGCCGCGGACAAGGCCAACGCCCACAATGCCACGCGCAGCGAGCAAAACAGCCGCAAAAATCAGCGGCGGGAAGGAGAATCATTATAAATACAGATTACAACGAAACCGACAACCGGCAGGAAACAGCCGAATCCCTGCCCTTGAAGCTGGATGTCACCGTCAGGCCCATTACCCCCAAGAACGGCCTTATAGCCTACGCCACCGTGAAATTCAATGACTGCTTCGCGGTGGACGGCGTGAAAATCCTCACCGGGAGCAAGGGCCT
>JAISVU010000157.1 GCA_031271375.1 Clostridiales bacterium
GCGGTAAAAGCATCTATGTATTAGCCGAGCAATTCGGCTGTCATCGGCATACCGTGAGCTCTACTCTCAAGAAACTTGGCGTTGATGTCACAAATCGGAAAGCTCAGAGAAAGCTCGATACCGATGATGTAATAACAATGTATAAAAATATGTGTACGTCAAATGAAATAGCCGAAAAGTACGGAGTTAATCCACAAGCCATTATTAAGTGTCTGCGTGAACATGGAGTAAAAATCCGTAAAGGCAGATGGGATTATTAAGGTTTTCTATGGCGCGACACAGCGAGCTGCGAAGCCGGCCTGCTTATTGCTAGCGCTCGCCGGAATGAGGCCCGTCGTGCTGATGATGTACAGGGCGTAGGCATTGGCGGTACTTCCGACCGTAGACGACCAGTAATAACTGCTGGATCCCTGATTGCCGAAGTCACCGTTGCTCCAGTAGCCGGAGTACATATAGAGACCGTTAGCGAAGAGTCCGGATGGATTATTGGTTACCCCATCGTTAATAGCTGTGTTTAATCTAGCGAACTCGCCGGTTGTTGGTTCTCCTGTCGGTAGCCTCCAACCTGCTGGACAGATGTTATACTGGTTAGCCCTAGTATTGATAGTTTGGGTTGGTTGGGTGGCAGCAGCACTTTGGCAGGCAACCGCTTGGCGATTCATTGCCGCACACCAGTTGTAGAGTAAGCCGTATTGAGCAGTAGCATTAGCAGTGGTGTTGTTTACGCCTGCCGCACCATTGGTGGTGGTTACTGGGTCAGTTGTGCCACTAGTTGGGTTAGCGTTTAGTGGAGTGTATCTGTAGGCGGTAGTGTAGTCTGTAGCTGTCCCTTCTGGGATAGCTGTCACTGTATCACCGTAAGTATTCGTCCCTCCCCCAGCATAGGCGAGATTAGTCTCCATCCAGCATAGCGGGTCGCCATTGGCGGTTTGTCTGCCATCAGCGGAGATGTCTGCTAGTCCATTGGTGTTAGCGATCTTCCTCACCCAGTAGGTCTTGCCATCTCGAGCATCCACCACCCTCGTTCGATTCACCGGGCAGTTCTTAGCTGTAATTGTCTGGATGTCGTCCCCTGTCTTCGCTTCCTTCGCTGGAGCGACACAGCGGACTGCGTAGCCGTATCGCTCATTGCCGACGTTCGCGAGATTGACGCTAGCGCTGTTGAAGTACAAGCCGTAGGCGACGGTGGTATTATAGACGGTAGACGACGAGTAATAACCGACGGATCCCTGACCGTTGAAGCCATTGTCCCAGCCGCCGGAATACATATAGAGACCGTTAGTGAAGAGACCAGATGGACTGGAAGTGCTTCCATTGTTGATTGCTGTGTTTAGCTTAGCGAACTCGTTAGTGGCAGCTGCGGTAGTCCCGCCCATTGGTAACCGCCAACCAGCCGGGCAGATGTTGTAGATGGTACCGTTGCCGGGATTTACTTTCTGGTCTGGCTGGACAGCACTAGTACTATTGCAGGCTCCATTAGTTGTGCCATCATCGTTTACGGTCTGCCCTCCCATCGCTGCACAATAGTTGTATAAGTAACCATATTGGGCGGTAGCGTTGGCGGTTGAGTTATTGGCTCCACTGGCACCATTGGTGGTAGTTACAGGTTTATGATAACCGCTAGTATCATTAGCATTTAGTGGAGTGTACCTGTAGGCTGTAGTGTAGTCGAGTGCTGTTCCTTCCGGTATCGCTGCCATCGTATCTTGGTAGGTATTATTACCTCCCCCAGCATAAGCAAGGTTGGTCTCCATCCAGCATAAGTCGCCACCATTACCATCAGTATTCGGGATTAGCCTCACCCAGTAGGTCTTGTTGTCTCTTGCGTCTCTAGCGAGTGTTCTTTCTACTGGACAGTTATCAGCCGTTAGGGTTTGCATATCGATTGGTGGAGCATCATTCGCGACCGCTGAGATAGTCACTACCCCAGTGTAGGTTCCACTCTGTGCCGAGGCCGACATGTAGGCCGCAAAGTAAATATTATAGATGTCGTCTGTGGTGTTAGCCACCTCAGTCCTTGAAATGTCCGTGCTTACCGTTGGTACAGCAGCATACTTCGCAGTATTAGTCTTGTTGTTGTTTGGGACAAGTGTATAGCTCGAGTCAAAGCCATTCTCTAAGTCTCCACTGTTTACTCCACTACAGTCAGTAGCTTTAGTCCCATGCAGTTGGCACTTAGGTATCGCAAACCCCCAGTAGTTAGTAGCAGTACCGGTTGTAAAGGTAGTAGGAACAGCTACTGTACCAGTCTTAGTCTCGGCTACCTGAGTAGCAACGGTAGTGTTAGTCAATCGTCCATTGTCTGGTCCTTTGATGCTCATCGTGTAACCGTAGAGATTAGACGTGTTTACGCCAACTGATACACAGTTGTTACTGATAGAATCATTCTGAATCCCAATCTTTACTGTGTGGTTAGTTCCATCGTAAGTAGAGCATGGTGCAGCGTTAGTGTCGCTGATCATTACCGAGCCGTTGCTAACATTGGCCGCGATAGTCATGGCACGGTCTTCGGCATAAATTGGCCGGAAAGAGTCAGCGATAAAGCCGGTGAGCAAAGCAAAACCCGCTACTCCAAGAGTAGCGAGCGATAGACGGTGGAAAAGTCGAGTGAGTTTACTCTGTCCTAGCGAGTTAGAGGCTCGAAGTCTCCCCCCCCCCACGCAATTGGCTCGTGATTCGACTTCATAACTCCCCCTTCATTGTTTTCTTGTTTCATGAATGTAATATATCATAAGGATTTTGGCGGGTCAAGGGCTTTGTATGGATTAAAGCTGCTGGTTTTCCGCCATTCAGTAGTGAGGTTATATAAGGTCTTAACGCTAAATCCACAGCGACTGGCAGCTTCTTTGCCGGTAATCTTGCCACTCCGCCATGTTAGAAAAATATCTTGAAAGTTATCCGGTACTACTATCGCTTTCCGCCCGAATGCTACTCCTCTTGCTTTAGCGGCAGCGATGCCTTCAGCTTGGCGCTGGAGGATGTTCTCCCGCTCCAGCTGGGCTGAGAACGACAGTACCTGCAGAACCAAGTCCGAGATAAAAGTACCAAGTAAATCTTTACAATAAGTAGTATCCAGCATTGGCATATCCAATACCTTGATATCGACGCCCTTCTCACGGGTAATCAGCCGCCACTGCTCAATAATCTCATTGTAGTCACGCCCTAAGCGGTCAATAGACTTGATATAGAGCAAATCACCTGCTCGGAGAATCCGGAAGAGCCGTTTATATTTAGGACGGTTGAAATCTTTACCGCTCTTTTGATCAATGAAGATGTTACCGGGTGGTATCTTGTATGGTGCTAAGGCGATTAACTGGCGGTCTGGATTCTGTTCCTTCATGCTGACCCGGACATAGCCGAAGACAGCTGGCTCACGCGTTGCATTATTGTTCGACATTGGTCTGCCCTCCCCTTATGGTTTTCTTAATTGTAAGGGAGAGGCAGAATAGCTCGCGGGGAATAATTGGCCGGGCTGAAACGCCGCAGAAAAGAGGAAAAATATAGAAGATTTTGCTTGCCAAACGAAGAGTTGCATGGTATCATTGACACAGATGGTTTTTCTGGTTATGCAATAACTCATGGTTTATTACATAATATCATGCCGCCACAGAATAAGATAATCTGTGGCTTTTTTATGCGCTTTTCAAGGCTGAATCACCCCTTGTAAGAAGGTATACCTTTTTGCAAGGGAAGATTTTCGCAAGAAGGTGAGTAATGCTGGCAATATGTCAGGTCATAAACTAAAGAAGTCGCAATGCATAAATTGAGACTGGAGGCTTGAAGATGGAAAGCGGTACGGTTATCATAATTCTTGTGGTAGTGGGGCTGTATTTGGCACAGATGTTTCTTCGACGCGTGATGAAAAAAGGCACCAACGCAGTGGAACGAGCTATTCGTTCTGATTCCGTAAAGAAAGAAACAGACTTACTTGGCGCCGCCGTCTTTTTTGAAACATCCGCGCCGTTGGCCAATGTTCGCCGTGCAATAGACGAATATGTTCCCGTGATTGATAAGGTCGGACACAAGATGAAAGTCCTTGAGGACTCCGCAAGCGGCATCTCATGGGCGATTGGCCTGCCGAGGATGAGCGAAGGTGCGGTAGCAACATTACGCTATAAAGATAACACTGAAGGAACCTTGGCCTTGTTTGAAGTGACCCAGCATGTCACGCGTTCTGCGGTCTCTCCGTTTATTAAGCAGCTGACGGAGCTTCGCGGCCAGGTTATCGCCGCTTTCGAGCATCTTGATACCAACGTAGGGATAACCACAGATACAAGGGAAGTAAAACAAAAGATGAGCTGGTTCTAAACGATTAAACAATTATTGACTTGTTTACGGAACGGACGAACAAAAATAAAAGAGGAGTATGATACATATGCCAAGACCCATATTGCTACTGATTAATGTCAGAAAAGTATCTGTCGCTTTATTCCTAGCGGTTACCCTAACTATCGCTTTTTCTAATGTGACTCAGCTTAAAGCGGTAATAGATTTAAGTCCTAACTCCACTCAGCCCCCAAAGGATATAATAGCATCCGTCGATACTTCTACCCTAACCCCGATTTCTGTGTCTGTAACATCCGCATACAAGGAAATACTTACAGAGCTAACACAGCCTCCCGAACAGGAAGCATTTTTAAATGCCTGCAGGTTGGTTGGGTTCCACGACCTGAATAACGACGGGGTAACAGAAATGGTTCTTTTACGTCCTTATAGAACGAGCGGATTTGCGGAGGCTGAACTTTTGGTTTATGGCTATGAAGTTGCGCCAACAAAGCTACTGTCTATTACGATTGACATCGTCGGGCAGTCTTCGCTTGAATTCAGCGTTATACACACTAGCGATGGATCGTTATGGGTAAAATCAAATCGCGCCGATGGATATATAGATGAGTATTACACGGAATACGTTTTGTTGAATGGCGTATATGCGTCTAATAATGTCTACAATTGTGTCTATGGCATTGATTACGAAACGGAAACGGAGATCCGCTCAGCGAGTCATAACGATAATCCGATTTCGACGGCAGAATACGATGGCATGGTCGCTAACTTACTTAGCCAAACCGCTGTTCAGCTGATAAGTAACCCCATCGAAGATTTTGACTACACATCTCAAAAGTTTATACTTACGCCCGGTGTTGGCCTAACCTATTCCGAAGCAATTAACCAACTTAACGTTAATATAGAAAGTGGAGTCCCAAATGACAATTCGGGTGAGGAAGCCACTGACGAATCCACTATGATTTACTATCAGTTTTCAGAAATACTACCGCCTCTATATGATGAAATTGAGAATTTTAGCGATGGGCTGGCGGCTGTCAGATTAGGCACTAAGTGGGGTTATATTGATGAGGATGGCAATGAGGTAATACCATTAATCTATGATAGGGCGTATTCATTTTCTGAAGGGCTTGCCCGCGTTGAGATTGACTATAAACCCTATGTCATTGACAAAACTGGCAATCAAGTGTTTTATTTTAATAATTTATATGTAGTATCTTCATTTTCCGAGGGATTGGCTGCGTTTACAACAAGCCATTACCCAAGTAAATTTGGCTATATAGATACTTACGGCAATGAAGTAATACCTTGCATATATGATGGGGCCGGAGCATTTTCAAATGGTATTGCGGTCGTTAATGTAATAGCCGGAGATGGGCTCTCTTTTAGCCAAAGTATTATCGATAAGAATGGGATAATGGCTTTTCCACTTAAAGAAAATATGTATATCGGTGATTTTATCGATGGTTTGGCGAGAGTAACATCAAATAAGGGTAAACATGGGTTTATTAATAAAAACGGTGAAGAAATTGTACCGCCAATATATGATTACGCAAGTAGCTTCAATGGAGGATTTGCTACAGTGCAGTTGGACGATAAGTATGGGATTATAAATTCCAATGGTGAAATCGTAGTGCCAATCATATACGATAGTATTCCCTTTGGAATCCATGACGGGCTTGCGGCGGCGGAGTTAAATGGGAAAAGCGGATATATAGATAAGGACGGGAACGTAGTAATACCGTTTGTCTATGATGTAGTGCAAAATTATCACTTTATATCCAATTTCTCCTATGGATTTGCTGCAGTTCGTATAAAGGGCAAATGGGGATTTATAGATAAAACCGGAAAGGAAGTTACCTCTTTTATTTACGATGATGTTCTAAGTAACTTCGAAAAGAACAGTGGTTTAGCTATGGTTGGGATAGCTGGCAGCTATGGTTTTATCGACAAATCCGGTAAGGAAATCATCCCTTTGAAGTACGCAAGGACATCTAGTACATTCAACGATGGTTTGGCAGGTGTTGCTTCAATGGGGAAATATGGTTTTATAGATATGGAAGGCAGAGAATTAACAGGATTTAAATGGGATACATTTAGCCAATCTACAGGAGCTGATGGAATAATTTCTGTGGCTATTGATAGTTCAAACGGAAGAGAGTGGGGGTTGTTAAAGTATGAAGTCTCTACATCTCCGTTTTCTTCCTCATTCTTAGATTCTGCTGCTCAATCTAGCTTGTCTGAGTCAACTGCTCTGTTGCTTGACAAAATATATAGAAATGACTTCTCCGGTGTCGCGGGAATCTACAATTCGCCTAGATGGGGCCAAGCGACTATTGGAAACGATGGAAGCGTGATCTTTGATAACTATATGGATTTCGAGGGTTACTCGTATAAAAACGTCCCCTTCACAAGGCTTCACGAAGCATTTAGCGTCCCCGGCACTGATATAATTGCATGGAATATAGAGTATCGCCTAAACTTCGATCCAAAATTCGATATATACGACACAACCCAACGCAGAAGTTTGCACAATGTCCAAGAAGTTATTTATATTTTCCCAGAGAACGTTGAAGCAAGATGGACAGAGTATGATCCTGGCACCAGAAAAGATGAGGAATATGGCATAGACTCCGACACCGCCAGGATTAGGTTTTATGTTGAAATGGTGGATTTATTTGATGGCGGGAACTTCAATGAAAAAGGCAATAAGGTGCGAAATGAGGCAAATGAATACTTCACAAAACAATGAGACGAACTACGTTCGTGTATAACTGAGATAGCCTCAATACTACTCAATACCTATAACACACATATACTTTATGTCAACTCCAGTATACGGGCCTTGCAAAATCAAAATATAAATCTAAGGAGGGTATCAAATGAAACAACATATTCAAGGTATTGTAATTGGTGCGGTCACGACATTAGGCTTGCTCGGCGGGGTAACCGCCATCGCCTCACCCACTGCGATCAGCCGGAGCATTGATGTATTCTTTGGCAATTACAAAGTTTACGTCGACGGAACACTGCTGGAAGCGACAGACACGCAAGGTAATCGCCTCGAACCTTTCGCCTACAACGGCTATATGTATGTCCCAGCGGAAGAAATTGCTCTTGCCTTTGGCAAGGGTGTCAACTGGGTACAGAATACAGGGACTCTTTATTTAGGTGAGCAACCCGGCCTTGTGCAGTATATGACCGATATTCTTCCGGCATATCAAGCCTCCGAAAGCAGCTACAAGGAATACTCCGCTGCAAAAAACGGTTTAGAAGAATCGTTCGAACTCGGAGGCGTTAAGTATTTTGACGGACTTGTGATTCAAGCCCCTTACGCAAAGGCAGATAACTGGGCTGTATATAATCTCAACAACCAGTATTCGTCATTAAGCGGTATACTATGCCATGTAGATGGGACTACCGTTGAAATGGATCAGCGCTATAAACCCAAACTCCAAGTTTTCTGCGATGGAAATCTAAAAGTGGAATACGACCTATCGTCTGATATGCCTCCGACGGATATATCCATAGACGTAATTGGCGTTACCCAGCTAAAGCTGGTCGTGACTCAAGCTGGTTTATTGCCGGGACCGTTCTATGGAATAGGTAATCCGGTACTAAAATAACAAGGGCTCAACGTTTTAGGTGTATTAGCTGTAAATTAGATAAAAAGCATGTTGTCAATTTAGTGGAAGATTACTCTATCCCGTCATCCCGGGCTTGACCCTGGATCCCTTGTCAAGAGATTGCGGGGCAAGCCTGTAATGACGATTGGCAAATTTTGAGCTTAGGTCGACAACATTGAATAAAAAGGAGATAGCTCATTAAAAGAATCTTTGCAACTATAACCTCTATGTTTGGGCACAAAAAAGATAACCAACTCAACAGCCATGAGGGTTCCGCCCCGATGTATTTCCCATTAGATATTAGCGAATAATCGTTAGCATGGGCTAAATATTGTGGATTGCGTGCATTTTAACCACAAGTATGATATAATGTAGACGTATAGAGCTATCACTCTGTGCAATATTCGCTATTTCTAGCGTGAAACTTAATATGCTTACTTATTGGAGCCGCAGGGCCAAAGTGACTTTTTATTGAGGAAAGTCAAAAGGTCATTCTGCCCTGCGGCTGCATTATGCTCCCGTAGGAAATTCATTTCCGAGAGGAGTCAAGAAAGATGATTAGAGAAGTAGACAACCGGTATATCGAGGCACTTACGCGCATCATGCATGAGTATGTCGTGCGTGCCTGCCAGGAACAACTAAAGAAAGCTATCAATAGCGGTCTAGAGCTAAGAGATAATGTTGACGGTACTCCCTATGACTATATCCAGTATTTCATATCCACTGGCAGAAGTAAGTTCTATGCCACAGCGATAATCAAGAAAACACCTGCTGGCCTCCTCTACCAAGACCAAGCTGGACACTTCAGTTTAAAAGACTTCAAGTTACATGGTGCCTGGTTGCTTCGTTTCCTAGCCTTCTGTTTGCAAAAAGGTGAATTAAAGCCGCATGCGGGTGATTTGATTTTTAAACAACCAACTACGCCCCGCACTCCCGAAATTTTGCTGGTTGACGATGATGCTCACAACTGGGACAAACTTATTTGCGTCAGCGAATGGCGTGGATACCTAAAAGCGAAATATCAAATCATGCCGCCGCATTTTGATTTTGGATTTGCCGATTTTATTCGGGACGTATTCCGTGTCACTGGCGGTTTATGAGGCGTTGGGAATAGAATGATACCAATAGCAGTTAAGCATATGAATCGCTCTGACTTTACGTCAGGGCGATTTTGCTATGTCATAAAATCAGTAAGCGCTCACAAATCGATCTATCGCCTGGATAACCGAACGTATCTCCTGCAGATAGTTTGATGGTTCGTTCATGGTTTGCCCATAGCTGTTACTCCTATTTCTGCTCATCTCTTATGAGCTTAATATACTACAGGATTGAGTAAGTTGAATGTGGTACAGACCCCAAGCCCCCCTTTATGTCTGGGAGCTAAAGGATAATGTAAGATTAGAATTTGCTAATTACCTCCAATAAATATTTGGCTTCTTCAAAATCATGACAGTCAAGTAGTATAGATTTTAAGACACACGAGTCTTCATACCTTAGTGAGGCATCATAGTCAGGCCTCGTAATATGTCCGCGTATTATTTTGCATACATCTGCTAGTCGACCTGTTTTTTCTATGAGCAGTGTATAAAGCCAATTAACTTCATCACCTAACTTGTCGTCTAAAACAGATTTAAATAATTTAGATAGTTCTGCAGTGGCTGTATCGAAATTTCTTTTTTTGACATTCTCTATAACTGTCAAAATCACGGTTTGAATATATGAATCTATACTGTGAATTGGATAAGGTTGAAAATCAATCGAATCAACGCTATCAAGAATCTCGCAATCAAGTTCCTCTACGGACATTTTTGCTAATTCTTGGAACTCTGACTCAACTTCTCTGCTTGGTGTATAGTATTCTGCAAAACGCACCAATGTATCAATTGCTATAGTCTGCAAATCAAGATTTTCTTCATGTGCTTTACGCAAAATAAACATCGAAAATCGCTCAAAATCGTCACTTGGGTAGTTCTCTATCTCTTTTAATGCTCGTTCTGAGAGCTTATTGAGTACGGCATAACTTAGTGCATCCTCAACTTGAGTTTTTGTTATCTTGACAATGTGTGCGTAATCGTCAGGGCACATTGTTTTGGCATCTTCAGCAAGTAAAGTGTGTACAAATGTATTTAGCCCAGCATTTGCCTGTATGTCAGATGCTAGTTTAAGTTGTTCTAAGTATAAAGTAAGTTGTTCTAAGTATAAAAAGGGTCTCATCATTTCATCAAGCTTCACGTTTGCTTTTTCCACCCCGGAAGCAACTTTTGGGATTATCCGAGTATCGTCATAGATCGAACCTAGAGTAAGAGCCATCTCAAATTCATCCTTCTTCTCGGTATCTTGTTTAGTATATTGAGGTTTTGGAATAGAAAGTTTTCTTGGTGCTTTTTTCAGAACATCACCAAGCTTAGCCGTTTTAAGTAGTTTTAGAATTCCATTCACTAATGATTGTATAGCTCTCATTTCTCTCTTATATAGAGTATCGCTTTTGATACTGCTTGGGTTTACGCCCGGGTAACAGTCTTTGTAATACTTAAGCCTGCGAGCCTCTGGTGATACTATATGTTCATATCCCTGCAGAAGGTTAAGCGCCGCACATAAGAACTCTGCTTCTGGCCCACTCATAATTGCTTTGATTAGCTCTAGCATACGCGAAGCCATATAATCCGGCGAAGGCTCAATGCAATCCATTATACCGAGCAAGTTTGTCAGTTCTAGCGCATCCAGAATATTACTACGGAAACCATAGCCATTACGCAGGCCACTTATTTCCTGAAGTAAAGAATTTTCAAGTTTCGACATACGAACACCTCTGAACAGTAGTAACAGTTATGCTAATAAATTATAACATATTACCCCAAAAGATTCCATGCTTTTTAATAAACAATGATGATGTCCGATTTCTTCCGAAGAAATCTGTTATTTTCCACAGCACTCCAGCCAAGCCTCTCACCGTGGTATATTCAGACCTGGTAAATAAAACACAAAACTAGCGGCTGCTCTTCTCTGGTCACAATTCCAGTTAATATGATGCAGGCCACTACTTATAGGAAAGAGGTGATTGGGTAGAAGAAGGTAGTTTGTCGCTCTACCTACTGCCAAGAAGACTAAAAGGACGCGTCATTGAAGCGGTTGATGTAATCAATTCGAAATGAAAGGAGGCAATTTAATGAAGCAACACGAAACCATCAGCGTTACTGCGGCACCCATCGTCGAGGAATCCGATGTGGCAGTCCAAGCCGCAGCCAACCACACCACTGGCCGAGAAGAGGTCTTGTCAGGGCCGGAAACGCCCCAGGAGGCCGCTGAATCACCACCTCTGCCGGACAGCCAGCCTAACGGCCGTAGCGCCAAGAAATCGGCTAAGGAACGCGAGAAAGCGAAGCAAGCTGAGGCGTATCGGAAATCTCTCTCGGCGGCTATCATGCAGAACGCCAGTCACTTGGCCGCCTACGGAGCCAGCATTACGGAACAAGTCCCGAGCGCGGCGGAAGCCGTAAAGAACATTCTTGCGGTGTTCGCCGCATCCACGGCCGCTAAGATTGGCAAGCTCTAAGCCCTTCTTCGGAAGGCCAACAAAAAATCAAAAAAAGGAGAATTCCCCATGAACGATCAAGAATACTACGATTTCCCTGCCAGCTACGACGCTGCTCCCGGCACTTCGCTCGCGAGCGTCCCTTCGCTTCAGCCGCTCGCTTTCGCCAGCGTGAGTAACCGAATGGTAAAGAAAATGGAGCACCGTGTTGAAACCGCCGCCTTGCAGGAACGCGGCAAAGCCCGCATCACGCAGGAAGTGATTACGAATACATGCGCACTGAGCGCGATTGCAGACCGCGCGGCGAGTGCCGTCCCCAGCTGTGAGAATGATGTCCGTAAGGTTGTCTCGACTTATGCGTCCAGCTCCGCCGCGCGGATCGCGAGGTGGTAACATGGCCTACACCATTAGTCCGGAAATCATCGTTTTTATTGTGCTTGGGTTTGTCGTTCTGTGTGGCGTTGCCGCACTCATAACCTTCCTTTGCCTAAACAGACCCGATAGCCCGAGAACCATCAAGCGTCGTTTCGCGGAAGATCAGGCGTTCATTAAAAACGGATTCTTCCAAGCCACGTCTGATATTCTGCGTGAAGCCGCCCGGCACCAGCCGTATAACCAACGCCATCACTGTTAAGTAACGTGCCGTAATGCAGCGAACCGTTTGGCGCACACGGCGGTTCGCTACGAGCCTCACAAGCCGCCTTGCTTATATCGTTATTTTATGTTTCGGAAGTTGTATAAACACGAAAATCATGACTTTTTATGAGCGTTATACGCCTCCGAATTTAGCGTTTTAACCTCTATTAGCGGTTCTCGCGCTAAAGTAAAAGCAAAACACATTCTATCTTTACTGTCAAGCAGTGTCATGTAAAAATAATTTCAGCCAACACGGAACGTTGGCGAAAGGGGTTTGGAAATGAAAGAAAAACAAAACAAATACGGAGCGGTCATAATAGACCCGCCGTGGGACATCGAGCAGAAAGGCGCACGAGGCGCTGCAAGACACTACTCGTTGATGTCTTTGGAGCAAATCAAGGCCATGCCCGTAGCAGATATCTGCGAAGATAACGCACATGTCTGGCTCTGGGTTACCAACGCCACACTAGAACATGGATTTGCCATTCTTAGGGCATGGGGATGTACGCCTCGCTCTGTGTTTACTTGGATAAAGCCCCGATTTACGCTGGGTGTCTACCTTCGCTGTGCTACAGAGCACGTTTTGCTTGCTACTCGTGGTAAAGCTCCTATTCGCTTCCGCGCACAGCCTTCATGGGGTTTCTTCCCTCTGCAAGACCACAGCCATAAGCCGGAAGAATTTCATAAAATTGTCGAACGCTGCTCGCCGGGGCTGTATTTAGAATTATTCGCCCGTCGAAAAATGCCGGGCTGGGACGTTTGGGGCAACCAGATCGATTCCGACATCGATATCCCCGGCTATCCCGTGCCGAATTCGCCCGCGACCCGAAAACTAATCCAGAATAGTAACCCCAAAGGAGCTGTTAATGAATGATTTTTCTTCTCGTTCTAGCGGTCAGTGCCATCCTCTGGCTCGGTATCATCGAACTGCAGAACCTCTTTGGCAAGGGGACGGCTTGGCGGATTGTCGATTTGAGTCTCCTGCTCATCTTAGGCTCCATGTTCATCTTCGCCGCCGTGACAGCGCCGTCCGAACCGCGTGCCGTCCTGCTTCAAGTCGGCGCGGCCTTACTAACTACAATTCCGATTTATCTTGTCTTTCTCCTATACAAGAATCGAAAAGGCTGGTAACTCGCAGCCCTAGTACCTACAGGAGGAATCGCCAATGAAACGCACTCCGTTTAATGAAATGGCTTGGGTAAAACTCGATTGGCACCGGCCTTTCGAGCTCGACGCCGTTACCGACCTATTGACTCATCTGGCATCGAACATGCTTCACACCCCCATTGTCTTTGAGGTGCGCGGCTGCCAGAAGAAGATCGGCTACTACCTCGGCGTGGATCGGCAATACATACGGATTATTGAATCCGCCATGCAAGCCCACGGCGACATCCGCTTCTATGAACGCCCGTCGAGTGTTCGGGTACCGGTCAATGTCGCGGCGCAACTAAAGATTTCTAAACCATTGCTGTCGCTTAACACTAATATCGCTGAAGCTGTTATCCGTGCTGGTTTGGCTGCGCTCCTGCAGCCAAACGGCATGGAGCAGTCAGCCTTGCAGATTATTCTTGGCCCGTCGTACAGCCCGTCTCCGATGCCAAGCACCCTCCAAGACCCTCACGCCTGTTGGCTGAAAGCTGCTCTTGGCAATGTCGAACCGGCCACTGCCGAGTCCAAGAACGCAGTTCGGGACAAGATCACGACTCACGGTTTCTATGCTGTTATTCGCTTAGGAGCTACAGGGACGCGGAATGCAGCAGCGGGCCATATTCTTTCCTTGTTGTCAGCCCTGCGGACTCTCAGGTCTGCTGGCGTGTCTATTCACGCAAGGCCCGAAAGACCGGAGCACTTAAACTTCGCTCATATCCCGTGGCATTTTCCGCTTCGGCTGTCTGTGAAGGAGCTTGCGAACTTCATGTTACTACCGGCGGACGACACTGATCTTCCCGGCGTCACCGGACTTCACCCCAAACAGATTATGCCGCCAACCTGGTATCATAACCCATTCCCGGTACACGCCCGCACCTTCGCTGCAAGTTTGGACGGGAAGACTAGGCTCAGTATCTCACCAAAGGATTCGTTGGAGCATACTGTCATACTCGGCCCAACTGGCAGCGGGAAAAGCACTGCGATGCAAAGGATGATATTATCCGATATCTTCGCTGGACGAGGTGTTCTTGTCTTAGACCCAAAAGCCGACCTTGTAGAGAGCATTCTGGCCCGTATTCCGAAGCACCGTGAAGAAGATGTCGTAGTTATCGACCCAAGCTCAGACGCGCCAGTTGGCTTGAATCCGTTGGCCTATAAGAACCATCATAATCCCGGCTTGATTGCTGACGCCATCCTTGCCGTCTTTCAGCAGGTCTTTGCCGATAATTGGGGGATCCGGTCTCAGGATGTTATTTCGGCTTCACTCCTGACACTCGTAAAAGCTGATGGCGCTTCGCTGCTTTGGCTGCCGACCCTATTAACCGATGATTCATTTCGTAAACATGTTACTGCCAACATCAAAGACAAAGTAGGTTTAGAGCCGTTTTGGGCCGCCTTTGAAAATATGCGCGACTCCGAACGCCGCCAAGAAATCGCGCCGGTTCTCAACAAAATCCGCCAGTTCCTCTTGCGGCCCGGTCTCCGGAATGTCCTTGGACAAAGCCATCCCAAGTTTGATCTTACCGAACTCTTCACTAAACAGAAAATCGTGCTTGTTCCGTTGAATAAAGGACTAATCGGCGCGGAGTCAGCGAAATTGCTCGGCTCTCTGATTGTCGGTCTCACATGGGCGCTGGCGCTCGGACGCGCCGGTATTCCCGAAGAAAGGCGGAGGCTGGTCAGCATCTATATTGATGAGCTGCAGGACTACGTGTCCTCTATTGCAAACGATTTCTCCGACGCACTGGCTCAAGCTCGCGGGCTTGGCGTTGGCATTACGATGGCTCACCAATATCGGGAGCAGCTGCCGCCCGAAATCCGTGCCGGAGTCGACGCTAACGCCCGGAATAAAATCTGCTTCGGCCTCTCCGCGACTGACGCGAAAAGCATGGCGGCGATGGCTCCGGAACTTACGCTGGAAGACTTCATGGCTCTACCACGCTATCAGATCTATGCTTCATTTAACAGCGGCGGCCGGAACACCGGCTGGGTATCCGGCCAAACCCTCCCCATGACTGCCGCCCTCCATGATCCTTCGGAGTTAAGGCAAAAGGTTGCGGCTCGTTATGGTAAACCGGGCGCAGAAGTGGAGCGGGAATATCTGGAATTATTAGCCAAGTTTCACGCCGAAAGCGACGAAATCGCTCCGGGTCTTGTGGGTAGGAGGAAGAAGGAATGATGAACCAACTCTCGAACCGCCCATCGTCCCGCGCTTTCCAGAGAGCGGCTGAACTCCGCCACCAGTCGGCTTCCATAGCGATTTTTGGAGATGACTCCCTAGCCCCCGCCCAATATACTGTTGCTCGTGTCCGGGGCCTCCGCCCATCATATTGCCTTAATCCGGTCAGCCTGAAAGGAGGCCGCTATGAGTAAGTATCTCCCCAAGAAAAGGCTGGAAGAATTAGACCGCCAGCTCTCAGACAAGGACAAGGCCATCCTCCAATCACTGCTCTGCTGCCGTTATCTTGTCACCGGACAGATCCGGCGGCTGCATTATACCGAAAGCAAGAGCAAGAGCGCCGGACACCGCGCCGCAAATTGGGGGACAGCCAAGCTCAGAAGCTACGGCCTCATTGAAATTTTGGATCGGCGGGTCGGCGGCGTCCGCTCCGGGAGCGCATCCTATGTTTGGGCGCTCACCGAATCCGGCGTTAATCTGCTCCGCCTTCATGATGAAGCCTATACGCCGCGCAAACGGGCTTATGAACCCTCGCCCAACTTTATGAAGCATACGCTGGAAGTTTCCGAAACCTACCTCCAGCTTACTGAAATCTGCAAATGCCGAGGGCTTGAGCTGGTTAAAGCGGAGATGGAACCGGCCTGCTGGCGCGGTTACACCGGTGAGGACGGCAAGCCCGCGAGTATGAAGCCTGATATGTTCGCTGTCACCGCGAACGGTGATTATGAAGACAGCTGGTTTATCGAAGTCGACATGAACACCGAATCGCCGTCCGTGGTGTTGGACAAGTGCCGCCGCTATGTCTGCTACTGTAAAAGCGGGATCGAACAAAAAACGCATGGCGTCTTCCCGCTGGTAGTCTGGCTGGTCGGGAGCGAGAGCCGTAAATCTAAGCTCATCCAGTATATCACCGATTGCCGGGAGATGCCAGAGAAAAGTAAGGGTATTTTCATTGTGATTATGCGGGATATGTTTGAAACGCTGATTACTAGCGGCATTGGAGCACTAAACGAAGCGAAAGGAGTGTCCGTATGATTAAGTTTTTTGATCTGTTTGCTGGTATCGGCGGCTTCCGGGCTGGGCTTGAACGCGCCGGGGGTTACGAGTGTATCGGCCACTGCGAAATCGACAAGCACGCTGACGCCGCCTATCGCCGAGTCCATAACATTAAAGAAAGTGAGGTTTATTATGAAGACGCAAGAAACATCAACCGCGACAATATGCCGGAGTTCGATTTGCTCACAGCTGGCTTCCCTTGCCAAGCGTTTTCAATCGCTGGCCGGCGGCAGGGCTTTAACGACCCGCGAGGCACGCTCTTCTTTGAGATTGCCCGCATACTTAAAGCGAAAAGACCTCCATATCTTCTGCTTGAAAATGTACCCGGCCTACTCTCCCACGACCACGGCCAAACCTTCGTCCAAATCCTTGCCGCACTTTGCGAATTGGGGTACGGCCTCGAATGGCAGGTGCTTAACAGCAAAGATTTCGGCGTCCCCCAATCCCGGAAGCGCGTGTATATTGTCGGATATCTTAATCGCCGATGCGCCGGAGAAGTATTACCTATCGGAGAAACAAACGGAGCGTCTCTTATACAAGTCGTAGATGGGCGGCAGGACTCGCGGGTTTATGATCCAAAGGGCCTAGCGAAGACGCTGCTCTCGAAATCGGGCGGACTTGGTGGGAAGACCGGGTTGTACATCGTCGGCTATAACCGTAAAGATGGCATTACCAAAGAAACAGACACAGCCTATACGCTGTTAGCCGGATACAGCAAAGGCTTCAGCAACCAGACTCAAAACGCGGTGTTTCAGATAAAAGAAGCAACAAGGCGTGGGTTTAAAGACGCAGTTCCGGGCGATTCGGTCAACTTGAGTTACGCCGGGCAAAACCAAAAACGCGCCCGTGTCGGGAAATCCATCGCCAATACTCTTGACACCAGCAACCAGCAAGGCGTCGTTACCTTAACTGGCCGCATTCGGCGGCTAATGCCGCGAGAGTGCTTCCGTCTTCAAGGTTTCAGCGAAGATCAGATTGATCGGCTCCTTGAAAACAGCTCCGATACCCAAGCCTATAAGCAGGCCGGAAACGCCGTCACGGTCAATGTGGTACATGCACTCGCCCTTCGTTTAAAACGCGCGCACGAGGCGGCTGTGGCCGCGACAGTGGCCGAACAGGAGGCAGCATGACGGGTAATCTAAAACCGAGCCGCCCCGCCGATTCCCGCCATGTCAAGGTGACGCCTGAATTCCGGGAGCGCCCCGATATTGAAAAACTGGCCCGCGCCTTGATCTCCATCGCTCGGCACCTTGCGGAACAGAAAAAAGCAAAAGAAACTGCAACCAGACTAAACTGCGGCAAGGGGGACACAGTGCCATAAAGGTATAGCCCGCGTTAAAAGGTGTGACGAAAGGCCGCCCATGTCGCGCTTTGCGGGCCATATGAGGCTACAAGGGCAAATTGCCCGGCTCCTCCAAGAAAACGGAGGAGCTTCCCCCGGCGGCAGTACGTTAACAAACAGTTTCAAGGGCTTGACGTAACCAAGTATACAGGCGATTACGGCTTTGGCGTTAAGGGCTTTAAGTAGTTTACCAGCAGCATTAACGAAAGGACGTTTATGGAAAAAACAACAAAACCCAAGTTTGAGCATATGAGCAGGACAATCTTTGAGCAGCTTATTGAAGTTCGTGATAGCGGCGAAGCCAACATGTTCTGCTTTAACGCTGTGCAACAGGTTGCCATGCGTGAAAAGTTTTACGAGTTGGCTAACTATATCACGGATCACAAAAGCGAGTACGCAGATTTTATTCTGCACGGCAAAGAAGAGGATGTAAAAGACTAACTCTTCAAACTGCCTGCCGTAATGGCGGCGGACAAAATGCATCAAAAGCCAAAACGCTCACAGCCGGATATCGCCTGTACGGCTTGGTTACGTCAAGCTCTTGAAAATTAGAGCTTGAAACACTCAAAGGAGGCTGATGCCCAAATAAGTTAAAATTGACGCAAAATGCACGATGGCTACGGGTGCGCACTGAAAACTGACGCGTCCGCGCTGGTCTGCCCTTCGGTAAACCGCCTAACCGCGCCTGCGGATAGATGATTCATCCCTCGATGAACTTACCCCTGATGGCGGTTGAACATTAATAATTAAGCGGAGGTGACTAAGAGTTTGTAATTAAGAGCTTCACAAGTTCCAGAACATTAAAACAGGCCGCGATGCGCGCATAGTTTTTACGCGCATCCGTGGCAGCCCCTCGGATGCGGCGCATCGCGCAAATCCGAGGAGGTGTTTCAAATTGTTTTCCAACAAGTTCGGACTTGAGCTCGAATTCACGGGTATCACCAGAGGACAGGCGGCAAAGGTCGCAGCGGATTATTTCGGCGTCGCCTTGAACGCCACGCACGATAGTTACGATACTTACATTGTCCGGGCGGCGGACGGGCGGATCTGGAAATTTGTCAGCGACGCCAGTATTAACTGTCAGAAAAGGAGCGGCCATCAGACTGTTTCTGCTGGCCGTGACTATGCTGTGGAGCTGGTTAGCCCCGTATTAATGTACCGCGAAGACATCAAGACCGTACAGGAACTAGTACGGCGGCTCCGGAAAGCGAAAGGTTTCGCGAATAAGTCCTGTGGAATCCATGTCCACTTGGACGGTTCCAATCATACTGCCCGGAGCATTCGTAACTTTGTCAACATCGTCGCGAGTCACAACGACCTCTTCTACAAATCCCTCCAGATCGCGCCGGAAAGAATGCGGTTCTGTAAGAAAATGGATTCTTTTCTAATCGAAAGGATGAATCGGCAGAAACCACAGACTTTCCAGCAGATTGAGACAATATGGTATGAAGGCTACCACGGGAATCGTTCAGCCCATTACCATGATAGCCGCTACCATTTTTTGAACCTGCATAGCTTCTTCACCGGCCACCACACTGTCGAGCTTCGCGGGTTTAACTCGGAGCTGCACGCCGGGAAAGTCCGGGCTTATATCGTATTAGCATTGGCGCTGAACAATCAGGCACTGACACAGAAAAGCGCCAGTAGCCGAAAGGTGCAGGAAGAAAACGAGAAGTTCGCAATGCGTTATGTACAGTTAGTTATTATGCACAGTAATGGCAAAACAGCCGCCTAATCAGGAGCCTTTCTTTTGAATTACTAAACATAATCCTTCATAATATTTTTGCTGGCATCAGCCA
>JAISVU010000183.1 GCA_031271375.1 Clostridiales bacterium
TTTCGTTAAACGCGAAAACACCCGCAAGCAAAGCCTCTTCGGATACAGGCTCGCCCTGGGGTATGTGCAGCGCGGTGTCGCCTTGTTCGTTTGGTTCAATGGTTATCGTTATTTGCGGCGGGGGCGGGGCTGGGACGACATACAGCTCCCGCACTGCGGTTACATCGCCCGCCGCGTAGGTTATAATGTAGGGGACGTTTTCATAATCTTCACTATCTGTTAATTGTGGCAGGGGCTTGGACATGTCAAGGCCGCCCAAGTCCGCAATAATCACGGCTATGGGTTCGTTGTTTTCGTTAAACGCGGTTACACCCGCAAGCAAAGCCTCTTCGGATACAGGCTCGCCCTGGTGGATATACAGCGCGGTGTCGCCTTGTTCGTTTGGTTCAATGGTAATCGTTATTTGCGGCTCCGACGGAGCGGGAATGTATTCCTCCGGCAGGCCCGCTGTTTTTTCTCCGCCGGGCGGCTGGGTTGGAGTTTCTGTCGGAAACTCAACCGGCACTTCGGTTTCAGACGGTTCGTCTGTTTCAACCGGCTCAACCGTTTCAACCGGCTCAACCGTTTCAACCGGTACAATCGTTTCGACCGGCTCAATCGTTTCGACCGGCTCAATCGTTTCGACCGGCTCAATCGTTTCGACCGGCTCAACCGTTTCGACCGGTGCAATCGTTTCAACCGGTTTTAACGTTTCAATCGGTTCGTCTGTCTCAACCGGCTCATTCGTCTCAACTGGTTCACTTAAAATATTCGGGCGTTCCGTCGCTTCCCAAGCTGCGGGCGGAACCTTTTCCTCCGTAGGAGGCTGGGTTGCCTCAAATCCCTGGCTCACAGTGTTTAGTGCAAGCGAAGCGCCGCGCATTGCGCCCGCGTTTTGATAAGGGCCTGTGACGACTAGCAGCGCGGAAAGCAGCGCCGCGCCAATCCGTGATAAACTCTTAACTGATCTCATTGTAAATCCCCCTAGTTTATAATGGTTAATTCAGATACATTTATGAAAAAAGCCAATATCCGTGAGATTAATCACGAATATTGGCTCTGCGTCTAGCGTCCGGCTCTATTTTGCTGCTTATTCGGTTTTAGTTTCAATGTCGTCAACTTTAATTGAGAACCGTCATCCCGGGCTTGACCCGGGATCTCATTGCCAGGGGATTGCGGGTCAAGCCCGCAATGACGGTTAAAACAACATTTTAACGTAAGTTGGCTACATTGGTTTTTGTTTTATGTCGCATGTCGTTTATGTGATTATCCTATATAATACCTTAAACTTCAAGAGGTTTGCGTAACTGACACGTTTTTGGCGGAAATTAACGCGTTAGCGAACGATTGAAAAAACGATGGCGTAAATATGGGCTTTTCAAAGCCCTAAAAATCATAAACGAACAAATCAAACATCACCTGTCATTCAAAACCGCCTCGACCGTAAAGGTATTATCATCATGCCTTATGTCCAATATCCCGCCGTAAGCCTCCACGATACGCTCGATTGTCCGCAAACCGTAGCCGTGGCCGTCCTCCTTTTTACTCGTCCTTATTTTGCCGTCGGCGCGGATGATTTCGCCTGATCTGCTGTTTTCACAGCGTATATAAAAGTACGGTTCCTTTCTTGTAACGGTCAGGCTTATAAAACGCTCCGCGTCTTCGGGCATCGCGGCGCAGGCTTCGAGGGCGTTATCCGTAATATTTGACATCAGATTATATAAATCATGTTCGCCGATATTTATAGGAGCCGCCAGCAGCTTCAAATCCACTTTCGCGCCGCAATCCTCCGCTTTCCGATGCAGATGACCCGCCACGGCGTTAAGAAGGAAGTTATCGCTGAACTCGGTTTCGATGACCACCGCCGACTGCTCGGTGTAACGGTCAAGATAATCCAGCGCGTCCTCCGCGCGGCCGTGTTTCAGATAGGTTCTCAGCGCATCCATATGCCGTTTTACGTCATGTTTAATCCGCGCCGTTTCACGCATATGAACCCTGAGGCGTTCGTAGTTTTCAACGGCCAGGCTCTTTTGCGTCGCAAGGCGCTCGCTCTCTCTGAGATTGCGGTTGTATCCGCTGAAAAACTGCTGCATACCGAAAAGCAAAATAACAAGAACCAGCAGAAAATAGGTGTGGTCAATTGAAGAGCGTATTAAATCGCTTCGAGAATAGAACAACGATATGTTTAAGAGTAAAGCGGCGTAGCCCGTGACGGTAAAAGGAGCCGCGATAATCATAGCCCGGTTTTTCTTAAATGCCTCCATTACAGTGAGGACAACCGTGTACGCCAGCGCCGCGAACACTATGTAGTTGAACTCTATTAACCTGGGCAAATCAACAATCCCGGTGATTTGGAGCATTATCGCAGTCAGCGGGAAGCCGTTGTGCAGTATAACCGCGGGCAGCATCCATTTCCTGTAATGCTTGAATGCGAAATAGAAGTACAGCGACAGCGGCGCAAGGAAAGAAAACAACAGCGCCTGCCTGACCTGAGACATAAGAACCGGCTGGAAGAACCGATACATGATATATTGGTCGCTGACGTAGTTTAGTGTCCATAAGACGGCGAATATGCCCAGGCAAAGATGCTCCGGCTCGAAGGGGCCTCGTATAATCTGAACCAGCGTAAGCCCCACCATGAACACACAGAAAAGCAAGCACATGGCTGTAAGCAGCAGAGGCAGCATTGATTTTGAAAGGGTATAGGCTTCCAGCGACGAAATCGTCCCCATCAGTATCGGGCTTGTCTGCCCCGAAGCGCTGGCATATGGAGAAGACAGCTCCACCCTCAAGGTTTTGCCGTAATAATCGTCCGGCAAGTCGAGGTAGCGCAGCGCCATCCACGGATTTGCGCCTTCCGGCGTTTCGGGGTCGGCATACAGGGCTTCCCCGTCTATTGATACGGCAAGACGCTGAAGATATGTCTGTATAAGAACCGCCGCGCCAGGCAGCTCCGCGTCAAGGGTTCTGTACAGGGCCATCGGCTCGCCGGCGGGAACCGCCAGGCCGGAACCAAGACTGATAGGGCCTGACAATCCTGAGTCCGGGGTTTCGTATTGCCATCCTTCGGACAGGTCAATGATCTCCCTCTCGGCGTAGGGGTCTTGATATGTTGTAAAATAGAATCTGACAAAAGCCAGAACTCCGGCGGCGCATATGATAAGGAGCAGTAAAAGAATCAAAGAACTCCGGTTTATTTGCCTAATACGCTTCATTGCCCTATAACCTGGAACTTATTCAGGAACGCTGTTTTAACATCGTTTACATAGGGGCGGCTTATCGGCACTCTTTTCCCGTTTATTGCCACTGCCGCGGAACGGCCAAGCTCGTATATGTTATTGACATTGACGGCGAAGGCCTTGTGGCAGCGCACAAAGGAGCCTCCGGGCAGTTTAGCCAGGAGCTCGGTAAGCCTCCCCGCGTAATGGAATACTTCGTCCTTAGCCGTAATGGCCACTTTTTTATTGTTTATTTCTAAAGCTATAATATCCTTTAACGGTATGCGCTGGGTAATGTTACCCGTTTCAATAATAAGGCACAGGGTCTTATACCGCAGTTCATACACTTCTTTGATTGCCTGCTCCAGCTTTTCCTCGTCTTTGCATTTTTGAAAATACCGAAACGCTCTTACATAATAGCCGCTGGACATATAATCGGGGCTGGACGTCAGAAATATCACCGCGGTTTCTTCATCCGCTTCGCGAATCTTTTTCGCGAGCTCTAAACCGTCCATCCCGTCCATAAAAATATCAAGCAGGATAAGGTCGTACCTTTTACCGGCTTCCGAAAAATCAGCGAGGAAGGCTTCGGCGTTTTCATAAACAGATATGTCATATTTGATGTTCATACCGTCCAAAATCGCGCGGCAGAGCTTTTCCTGGGTTTCGGCGAAGATTTTTTCGTCGTCGCATAAAGCTATCTGAAATATATAGCCTCTCCCTCTCTGCGACGATACAATTTTCGCAGACTGGGCGGAATCCATAGAGCTCTCGGGCAACGCCTCTTTTTTTGGCTGTCGATGATTATTTTTTCTTCCGTCGTCCGGTTTCAATGCGTCTTTTGGAATCAAATATTCCTTCCCGTGACGGACGGCTCCGCCGATACGTCCGTTTTTCAGCAGTATTTGAACCCTTCTGACAGAAACATTCCATTTCTCAGCGGCATCCTTCGCGGTCATATAATCCATTTCAGAGCCTCCCGTCAGTGAGTATCTTTTAATTATATGACTGCGATATGTATTTTTCAAGTTTAACTTTTATCCCTTTTTATTTTAAATTTAACTTGACAAACCCGCCCATAGTGATTATACTGTATATAGTGTATATGAAAGCGGTGATGCCATGAAGATCATTGTGTCAAACCGGTCGGGGATTCCGATCTATGAGCAGATAAAGGATCAGGTAAAGGAAGCTATATTTTCGGGGGAGCTTACGGAGGGCGAGGCGCTGCCCTCCATAAGGCATCTGGCGAAGGACTTGCAGATCAGCGTGATTACTACCTCCAGGGCATACAGCGACCTGGAGCAAGAGGGCTTTATCGTTAATGTCCAGGGTAAGGGCTGTTATGTCCTGCCGCAAGACAAAGAAATGCTGCGGGAAAATACCCTGCGCAAGATTGAAGGGGCTCTGCTGACCGCGATTGTCGCGGCCTATGCCGGCGGTATTGACAAAAAAGCGCTTTATACGATGCTGGATTTATTATGGGAGGATTATGATAAGTATGAGTAATCTGCTTGAGGTAAAGGGGCTTTGCAAAAGCTACGGCGGTTTCTCGTTAAAGGACGTGTCCTTCGGGATACCCGGCGGTTACATCATGGGCTTTATAGGCCCTAACGGAGCGGGGAAGACGACGACGATCAAGTCCATCCTGGGCATGATTAACCGTGACGCGGGCGATATCAGGCTCTTAGGGGCAGGGGATGCGCGCGGCTTGCGGCCAAACAAGGATATAGGCGTTGTGATGGACGCCCCGATGTATGCGGACGACTGGACCTGCGCGGATGTCGAGGCCGCCGTATCCCCGTTTTACCGCGGCTGGGACTTTGGCAAATACGCGGAGCTCTTGGATAAATTCGAGCTGGACCGCAAGAAAAAGGTCAAAGACCTATCCCGAGGTATGAAGGTGAAGCTGATGATCGCCGCGGCCCTGAGCCACGACGCCAAGCTCCTGATACTGGACGAGCCGACCAGCGGCCTTGACCCTGTTGCACGTGACGAGCTCTGCGAGCTGCTGACGGGATTCGTTACCGACGAGAACCATAGCATACTGTTTTCGACGCATATAACCGCCGACCTGGAGAAGATTGCGGATTACATCACGTTTATCCAGGGCGGGCAGATAATCTATACCGGGACGAAGGAAAGCCTGCTGGAGAAATACGCGATGGTCAAGGGCGGCCCTTCGGAGTTGAACGCGGAGCAGAAACGCCTTGTTATCGGGATGAAGGAGCATTCCACCGGCTTCAGCGGCATCGCCGAAACCGGCGATCTGGGCAAACTGCCTAAGAGCCTGCTCATCGAGCCTGTATCATTGGACGAGATAATAATATACATGAATAAAGGAGTGAGACTGGATGACTGATCTAACGCGCTTTGTGAAGCTGGACTTCCTAACCGTGAAGGCTTCGATGACGCTCAAGAACCTAGTTCTGTTCGCTATCGTGGGGATCGTTATGAACCTCCAGGGTGATAACAGCATGTTGTTTATCGCCTATTTCCTGATGTTTACAACGGTTTTCGTCACGACGGCCTTCTTTGTAAGCGAGAAGAACAACATATACGGCCTCTACGCCACGCTGTCCATAAGCAGGCCTACCGTTATCCGGGGCAGGTACCTGTTCGCGCTTATCGCGGATGTCTGCGGCAGCCTGTTTGCTTTCCTTCTATCGTTTGTTATAATAACCGTCAGGGGCAAGCCCTTTGACTTCGCGGAGAATCTGACGCTGCTGGGCGGGGCGGCGGCCGTGTTCACGCTGGTTCAGGCCGTTCAAATGCCGATCTTCTTCAAGCTGGGTTACACGAAGGCGAAGCTCCTGGCATATATTCCGTTAGCGGTGTTCCCGGCTATTGTCGCCGTGGCGGCGGGGATTATCCCGGAGACTTGGATTGGCGGGTTCATCGCCTGGCTTGGCGGAAACGCCGTTTTAGCCGGGATAATAGGCGGGCTGCTGTGGCTCCTCGCCGTGAGCTGCTCCATCGGCATGTCGCAAAGGGTTTATTCGAAAAGGGACTTTTGAGCATACACAGGGCGCGATTCATTGACGCGCCCATGCCGGTTTAACTTCAAACTTACTGCGGGAAGAAGGTCATAGAAATGGATCCCTCGAATGTTAATAATAAACGCGCCGCTTTCAGCGGGAGCATAATGAGGAAGGACGCGGCAGTCGCTAAGGTTATAAATAATTCCGTACAAGACGTGACCGAGAGCGCACCTATTTATATTAAAAATTATATGGATTTCCCCGAATGGTTAAAGGATAGGGGCGCCGATTTAACGCGTTCAAATATGAGGGTTATATTGAAGAAATTAGGTATCCCGGCGCATGATGCCGTCGCGGCTGTGAAATATGCGAACGCCGCCTCACTGACGGATGAGTTTTGGATAAAGCCCCAAGATTCCGCATTGACTTACGAAGACACCGTTTTCAAGAATAACCTTTACTTTAAAGCGGCCGCATCGGGAGACCCCGATATTTTCGGAATAACCGCGAAACAAACCCCGGAATTAACAAACATAGGAAGTTTTGAAAAGGGGTGGAAGTTAGAAAATGGAAAATGGTTCTTATATAAATCAGGGAACCCCCTTCAGCGGTTTTCGGAAATATTTGCTTCCGCCCTGGCTCGGCTGCTTGGCCTTGACGCCGTAGAGTATTGGGTTAAGGACGGGTTCGTGGTCTGTGAAAATTTCGTAAGGCCCGGATACTGCCTCGAATTGGCGAAGTCATTTATATGGGATGATCTTGATTACAGGCGCAATGCCGAGTGGATGCATGAGAACGGGTTTTTGCGCCAGTATATGGATTTGATTTTTACCGACGTTATTGTAAGGAACGCCGACAGGCATGAGTTTAATTACGGGGTGCTTACGAGCGCCGCAGGCATCGTATCGCTTGCGCCTAATTTTGATAATAACCTAAGCCTTTTCCACAACGGCATACCTTCCAACCTAAGCCGGGATGATATATTCGTCTCCGATTTTAATAATGCTTTGGATTATGCCCGGCGCAGATTCGCGTTCAAATACACGCTGCCCCCGCTGGCCGAGGGTTTGGTTCGGGAGGCGTTTTCATATGCCGTAAGCTCCGCGCCGGTTGAAGTACCCGAAAACTCCGTCGTCAGCTTTTGCATGAACGCATTTAACCGGATTAATAAATAAGCCTATTTATAAAACTTCATCACAAACTCCGCCCCGCCGCCCGGGGCGTTTCGGGCTTCGATGTCGCCGTTTTGCTTGCGCATAATCTCAAGGGACAGGGCGAGGCCGATACCGATGCGCTCCGCCCCGCGTGAAGAAGAGCCTTTATAAAAGCGTTTGAACAGATGCGGCAGGTCGGCGGGGTCGATGCCGCCGCCGCCGTCCCTCACGGTTATGCGGGCCGTGAGGGGGTTCTCGTCCCAGGTTATGGTAATTTCCCCGTACTCCTGCGTGTGCTCCGATGCGTTCTTGATGATGTTGGACAACGCTTCCGCCGTCCAGGTTATGTCGCAGGATAACGCGCTTTCCCTGTCGCCGGAGATAATAACGCGCTGGTTCTTTCCGGAAATGATAACGTCCAGCGCCCGCGCCGACATATCCGCAAGCTCCCATATGCAGACGCTCTCGCGCTGCATACCGGCGGCCCCCGCGTCCAGCTTCGCCATCTTGAGAAGCGCGAGCACAAGCCATTCCATGCGGAAGAGGCCGATGCGGATGTTCGCGGTGAACTCTTCGCGCTTTGCGGCGGGGAGCGACGGGTTCTCCAGCAGTTCGCTCATAATCAGCAGCGAGGTCAGCGGGGTTTTAAGCTGATGGGAGATATTGGACAGGCTGTCGGCAAGGTTCGCCTTGTCCTTCCGCAGCAGTTCGGCCTGTTCCGCCAGCCTGGACGTGGCCTTATATATCTCGTTTCGCAAGATACTCAGCTCGCCCTCGGCGTTGTCGCGCACATCCAGCCCGGTTTCGCCGTTCACAATCCGATCCAGGTCTTTTGAGAGCTTCGCGATGTCATTATACCGTTTCTTGGTAAACACAAAAAAGGCCGCAAGCGGCGCAATCAGCGCGGCGACCGAAGCCAGCCCGGCGGCGGGGCTTATGAAAAAGCATATAAGCGATAATATGCCGCTGAGAAGGGCGATAACGGCGGTAAAGCGTAATATTTCTCTGTTGCGAAACATCGATTTACTCCTGTTTATTTGCTAAAAACCAGAAGATAGTTTAATACGTCAGGGTAATCCTCCAGATAGAACTCAACTGCCTCCATAATACTCTTCTGCGTCTCTTGCAGTGTATCGGCCTGAACGGTGCATCCGCCGTTTTGCATGGCGCATTCAGCCCAGTACCCCACCGTGTCTACACAAGGATGTATATTGACTGTATAAAACACTGTATCAGCATTTACTTGAGCTTTTTCCACTCTTATCCTCCTTTATTGCGGACGTCCCGGGTTAAGTCCGGGATGAGGTCGCCCCCACTATCCGTCATTGCGGGCTTGACCCGCAATCCCCTTGCATTACCCGTCATTTCGGGCGACCAAAGGTCGCTCCTACGAAGAATGTGGCATTCAATTAATCATCATTCATTATTCATTGTTCATTCACGGCCAAAGGCCGTGACGCCCCTGTCTACGATTTAAACCGATACCCAATCCCCCGAACCGTTTGAATCAGCGATTCCCCGGGGTTATCCCCCAGCTTTTCGCGCAGGCGCTTGACGTTGACGGTCAGCGTGTTGTCATTTACAAATTCCCCGCCGCCGTCCCACAGGCGTTCCAGAATCTGCCCCCGCGTCAGCGCCTGCCCCTTGTTGCATATAAGGGTCAGCAGCAGCCTGTACTCCAACGCGGTTAAAAACAGTTCCTCGCCGGATTTATACGCCTTTGCCTCCGTTACGCGCACCTCAATGTCCCCGGCTTTTATTATGCCCGGCGATCCGGTTTCCTGCCCCGCCCTCCGCAGGGCGACTTTAATACGCGCCAGCAGCTCCCGCACCCTGAACGGTTTTGCGATATAATCGTCCGCGCCTATTTCAAGGCCTTTTACCGTGTTGGCCTCGTCGTCCGCAGCGGTAAGAAAGATAACGGGAATGCCCAGCCGCCTCTTTATCAGGCGGCAGACGTCAAACCCGCTCCCGTCCGGCAGCGACAAGTCCAGCAGCGCCAATGAAAGGTCTTCGTCCCAGGCCGCTTCCAACGCCGCCTTGCAGTCTTGGCAATACGACACTTCGTAGCCCTCCGACTCCAGCGCGTATATCAGCCCCGACGCGATAAGCGCGTCGTCCTCGGCGAACAGTATCTTCATATGCGCGGCCCCTGCTTCAGCTTCTTCCTTACCCTGCTCAACGCGTTGTCGACGGTCTTGCGCGGATAACCCAGGCTCTCGCCTATCTCCGCGTATGAGAAGCCTTTAATGAACAACAGCAGCGCCTTCGTCTCAAGCTCGCTCAGATTTTCGGCCATCACGCGCTCCATCGCCGCCTTATCCTCGCGGTTAATAATCAAATCAACAGGCTCCTGCGAAGCGCCCAAATCCGCTTCCGACAGCTCGATATACGCCTTTAACGGCGAATGCTTGCCGCGCAGCGCGGACTTTACGGCGCTGTGAATCTGCCGTTCCACACACAGCCTGGCAAAAAAAGAAAACCGGGTTTGGCGGTTCTCGTCAAAGCCCATAACCGCCCGGTACAGGCCGATCATCCCCTCCTGGTTAAGGTCTTCATAATCCGCGCCGGGGACATGGAAGTTCCTTGCGACGGCCCCCGCCATAGGCGTGTATTTTTTCATTACGCGCTCCATCGCCGCCTTGTCGCCCTTTTGCGCCATCGCCGCCAGCTTTTCGTCGGATATGCCGTCCATTACATTGACTCCATTCGCATTTTCTCTATCGCTGCCGCCGTTTCCGGGTCTAGGTTCTCATAAAGCATGTTTTTCTTAATCGGTTTTGGTTTGTTTATCCTGTCGCGTATTATGCGCTCCACCTCATTTACCTCGCGCTGGAGGTCTTCGGCGAAAAGGCGCGCCGCGCCCTGCCCCATTATAATAATCTGCTCCAGATGGTCCGACGTGGCTACCCGAACGCGTATGCGCTCCCGCCGCAGCTGCCCCGTTGTTTTCTCAATATACTCGTCCGCCGTCTCGGCCTCCCGCGTGTAAACGATATAGACGCCGTTGCGCTTCTCAACGGCCCCCGTCCCGCCCTCCACGCGGTGGGCGTCGAACACGACGATGATTTCCTGATGTTTATACCCCCGGTAATTAGCCAAGATGTCAACCAGCATCTCCCTCGCGCTGATCAGCGACACCTCAGCCATCGCCTTGAGCTTCTTCCAGGCGTGGATGATATTATACCCGTCAACCAGCAGGTAAGCCGTGGAAAATTGCGTGCTCACCCGCCCCGCCGCCTGGCTATTTCATACATGATAACC
>JAISVU010000237.1 GCA_031271375.1 Clostridiales bacterium
TAGGCGTTCTCGCTCATCGTCCGCTGCAGTTCAACGTCTTCAAAATATGAAATTAATCTCGCGGCGTACAGCTCTTTGTCCCATCGGGGTATCAGATAACCCGTCTTCCCGTCCTCCACTATGTCGGAAGGGCCGTACTTGATATCAAAGGCGAAGACCGGGCAGCCGCCGCATATGCTTTCAACCAGCGTCAGCGGGAACCCCTCCGCCGCGCTCGCGGTCAAGTAGAGGGCGGCTTCGCTGAACAGGGGGATAGGGTCGTTCGTCAGACCCATCAGAAATACGTTGTTCTCAAGGTTTAGATCCTTTATCTGTTCCCTCAGCTCGTCTTCCTTTTCCCCGTGCCCGTATATCTCCAGCTTCGCGTCCGGCAGCTTTTCAACGACCGTTTTGAAGATATCGACAGCATAATTATTTTGTTTTAACGCGTCCAGCCTGGTTACGGCTACGGCCTTTCTGTGATCCCGCCGGTCAAAGCCCCTCCTTACGACCGGGTAGGGGTAGGGATGAGGGATAACCGCAGTGTTCCCCGCGTCGCCGTATTTGGCCAAAAAGTCGTCCCGCTCGGTATTCGTTAAAAATATGATACGGTCAAACTGTTGCCGGTTTTCGCACATATAGCGGTAAAACAGCTGAGGCTCGCTGTTGAGGTCATAGGCGTCCTTTAGAAATATGCTGTGAACCACAATGGCCTTCGCGGCGTTGGCTCTGTTAATCTCCCTGGCGGCTTTGGACATCAGCCCGCTTTCAAAGACCAGCATATAAAACCTGCCATCCGCCATCAGCCTTTCCAGGCACAGCGCCGCCAGCCCCGCATTGCCGCCGCATTCCTTTATTACCCCGCCGTCCCCATCGTAAACCGTTAATTTAACCGGTTCGTCCTTCCCGTTATACCGGGCTCTAATAACAATATTGCCGTCCGTATCGTAAAACACAGCCGTTTCGCCTGCGCGGACGCTGCTGACATAGCCCCAGTCGTCGTAAACGGTTTCCCTTATTTTCTTTCCGTCCTCAAAATCCTCGGTTAGGCACAGCGCCCCGGCGATGCCGGTATAATGCTCCTTTTTTACGGTTTTACCGCCTTCATACACATCGATTACGCCTTTTCCGTCCTTATGATAAACGGTTTTTAACCCCAGGTTATCGGCGTATGACCTTTGGAAATAGTCGTAGACGTTTAAAACCCTTGTCCCTTTGTTCAACCGCACTTGATTGTCAGATAACCCGTCGCGCCGAAGACCCAAAAGAAACCGCCGCAGCTCCGTGTCGTAAGAACACACCAAAATAAGGGGCTTACAGCCCCATCGGTCTTCCATCAGCTTCACCTTACGCAGAACGCTCGCGACCGCGCCGTTGCGGACGGAGAACGCGTTTTCCAGGATAAACACGGTCTCAATCCCGTCCAGCAGGGCCATCTTTTCCCGTAACCCTTTGTCCGCGCCGGCGTTGTCAATCAAACCGCCGATATGCTTAATCTCGGGATCGGCGGGGTTGGCCTTTGCGTATGCGCCTAAAACCTGCCGCGCCGCGTCAAAGCGCCCGCTTTTAACGAGGCCCAGTATCGCGCCTTTAAGCGCCCCCGTTTCCCTGTCCAGCCTCGCCCGGGGGGAATTGGGGGTGTATAGGGCGTTTTCGTTACGTTTATCGGCAGAATCTTCAGACACTTCCGGGCCTCCAGGTGATTATTGTACCGCCAGCAGCGTCAACTCCGTCGGAAGAAGATTGCCCCCGTGATACCTTAGGTAAAACCGATATCCGGGGCATATCTCCTCAATCATTCGGGGTATCTTCCATATGTCCTCGTTGTTATGGTACACGGAAACAGCCAGCTTCGGCTTGTCGTTTTTTATATGGGAAGCGCAGCCGAGCAGCGCCTTCTGCTCCGCTCCCTCTATGTCCATCTTGATAAAGGTCACCGGCTCCGTAATGTCCTCGTCGATCGTAACGGTTTCAACGGCGATCCCGCCCTTTTCAGACAGCGCATTTGTCGTTAATCTGCTGTCGTCCGCTATATACATGATTCCCCTTTTGTCGGACACGCCTTTGTGACGAAATACGACATCCGGCAGATACCCCAGATTATGTTTTAACTCTTCAAACGTGCTGGGCGTGATCTCGTAGCAGTAGATACGTTTGTATTTCTTCCCGTAAGACAAAATGTAATCCTTAACCGTATCGCCTATAAAAGACCCCATATCGACAAGAACCTCGCCGTGGCCGCATTTGAATATGTCCATGTCAAAGTAGTCTTTATAAATCTTATCCTCGGCCGTTAAGAGGGCCGACAAGTCACATTCGTACCAGTTTTTTATAAGCGCGTAAAGGGTTTGCCTGGAGCGATAATCAGATAAGTTTGAATAAAGCCACATAAGGTCCGGCCAATGCCCGTGCAGCGTTTTCGCGCGGTTTTCAAGAAAGTTAAAATCGCCCTTGCTTCTGTCCAGGGTGCCCCAGAACATGTATTTTTTAAGATAATCCTCAATGGCATTTTTCGGTTTTTCCGGCAGCGCCAAGAACTTATCTTTTATCCCGGATAAGACTTCGCCGTAGGAGGACCGGCTTAACTCATGAATTATGAGGAGGTATTCATAGTCAACGGGGTATTCTACGGTAAAGCCTTTGGAATTCCTTAACATAATCCCTTCCGCCGCCGCCAGCCATTCGCTGAGCCGCTCCAGTTCCGCGTCCGCGCCTCCGCCGTTTTCCTCGAATGCAGAAATACTCATAACCGGCGGCGGGCCGCATGACAGGCTCCGCGCAATGGCTTCCGCCGCGGCCATTATATCCTCCGCAACCGAAAGATTATATCTGCCGTTTTCATTGAAATAGGCGCGGAGGTACTGGATCGCCTCAACGGCCATTGCAATTAACCCGCGTACCTGTGCCGCATCGTTCATAAACAGCCCCTCATCCGTATTCTAAGATACTGTACTGCCTCTTTCACTGTTTGAATTGACCGGAGTATATCATTGCCGCCGATCATAGATTGCCTCCCGGTCATCTGGATATAGGCACTTTGTAAAGGTTCCCCTTGTGCATCCCGTCCATAATCTCCCTGTACCTCGCGGCGACGTCTAACTTGTCTTCATTTTCCGCGTCCGCGCGCCACGAAGCCGCGTAATGGTGGATCGCGTGAGTATTCCCGGTAAAGCATTCATAAACCAGCGCCGGATGGGCGGGGCTGAACACATCCGTAGGATACACGCTGAACCCTTTGACATGCTGAATCCTGTTCTCTTTTGTAAGCCCAAGCCCGCGGAACATCATAGCGTGATAATGCGTACACGGCGTTAGGTTATATTCACCGTTGGCCTTTAGGAAGGGTATTCTCTTATACAGATCCCTAAGCCCCCCTATCAGCTCGTTTCCAGCCGCCGCGCCGAAGGGCAGGGACAGTGCGGGGACGGATGCCGCCTCCATGCCGCAGAACGCGGCGTCGTTAAGAAACCGGTCCATAGGCTTTATCAGTTCCACATCCGTGTCCATATATATTCCGCCGTACCGGTATACAACGTCCATCCGGGCAAAATCCGAGACAAAGGCCCATTTTTTCGCTTTGTACGCCTCGCGGATAAAGCTGTTCTGGTTCACATCGTAATTATCCTCGTTCCATTCTACTATTTCGTAATCCGGGCAGAATTTTTCCCAGCTGTCCACGCACTTTTTCATAATGGGCGGCAGGGGATTTCTTCCAAACCAACAGTAATGCAGGGTTTTGGGTATCATCCTCTCCGCGTTCGGGTCATGCCGCGGCAGGCTGTAGTCCGGCG
>JAISVU010000259.1 GCA_031271375.1 Clostridiales bacterium
CGCAACGGCCTCAACATCGACGACGCCGGCGTTGGGGTTCGTTACCGGCTCGATGAAAATGAGCTTAGTCTTGCCTTTTACGGCGCGGTCAAAGTCGGCGGGGTCGTCCGCGTTTACGAAGGTCGTCTCAATGCCGTAGTCCTTAAACGTATTGGCGAAGAGGTTGTATGTGCCGCCGTAGATGGCCTTCGCGCAGATGATATGATCGCCAGCTTTTGCCAGATTAAAGACCGTTATCAGCGCGGCGCCCTGGCCCGAGGCGGTCGCCAGCGCCCCGGTGCCGCCTTCCAGCGCCGCTATGCGCGCCTCGAACACGGCGTTTGTCGGGTTCATAATCCGCGTGTAGATGTTCCCTTCCCGCTCCAGGTTAAAGAGGGACGCCGCGTAGTCGCAGCTCTCGAACACATAACCCGACGTTTGGTAAATCGGGACGCTTACCGCGCCTGTAACAGGGTCGGCCGCTTGCCCGGCGTGTATTTGCATGGTTTCGAATTTGTAGTTTTCCATAAGTACCTCCCGGGGGTGGAATCGTTATTAAACGACATTATACATCATCCGGTTGCCAGGCGCAAGCTGTGCTTTTTAATTATGAAGAGCGCGGTATAGGAACTGCACACATCGCGGCGCTCTAAATAGTATGGAATAACGTCTTTTAGAAGGGGTATTCCATGACCACGATAAGCCTGTGCATGATCGTCAAGAACGAAGAGGATGTCTTGAAACGCTGCCTGGACAGCGTGAAGGAAGCGGCGGACGAAATTATCATCGTTGACACCGGCTCAACGGACGCCACAAAGGAGATTGCGAGGGAATACACGGACAAGGTGTACGATTTCACCTGGATTAACGACTTCTCCGCCGCCCGCAACTACGCCTTTTCAAAGGCGGAGATGGATTATCAAATGTGGCTGGACGCGGACGACGTGCTGCCCGAACGGTCCTTGAGGGAAATTATCGCGCTGAAGGAGACCTTGAATCCGGCGGTGGATATCGTTGCGATGAAGTATGTCACCCACGCCGACGCCCAGGGGAACCCGATCCATGTGTCTACAAGGGAACGCCTGATCAAGCGGGCCAACAACAGCCAATGGATGGACCCCGTCCACGAGTGCATTCCCCTCATCGGAAACGTCCTCTATACCGAAATAGAAATACACCATAAAAAGATGAAGGCCCCGGATAACCCCAACAGAAACATGGACATCTACGCCGCTCGCGAGGCGGCGGGGCAGGAATTCTCCCCGAGGCAGATGTATTATTACGCAAGGGAGCTCAAGGACCACGGGCAATGGGCTAAAGCCACCCAATACTTCGAGATGTTCCTTGACACGGGGAACGGCTGGTTCGAGGACAACATAGCCACATGCCACGCCCTGTCCATATGCTACAATCAGCTGGGGGAGACCGAAAAAGCCCTGCCAATCCTGATAAAGAGCTTTAATTACGATGCCCCTAGAGCCGAGATCTGCTCCGAAATCGGTTACTTTTACAAGCATAAACGCGCGTTCAAGACCGCCCTAAAGTGGTTCCGCTTCGCCGCAAGCATGGATAAGCCGGACACCGCGGGATTTATCCTCTGGGATTATTACGGTTATATCCCCAACATCGAGGCCTGCGTATGCGCCTGCGAGCTGGGAGACTTCGCCGCGGCCCACGCCTACAACGAAAAAGCTGCCGAATACAAGCCCGATTCCGGCGCTGTGGCGCATAACAGAGTGTATCTTAGGGATGTGATGAAGTGAGAAACAAGACCACTAGATCATTATGAATACAAATTTTTATTTGCCCCTTGACAAAATTCCGCAGCGGATTTATAATACATTTGCTATGCAAACGATGTTTCGTGCCGTACCACTAGCCCCGGACGGCTCAGGCCCGTTAAATTAGCAGGATGAATATTTGGAGGAAGCTGTTGATGAGAACCACATATATCCTGAAAGCCGCGGAAATTAAACGCAAATGGTGGGTGGTTGACGCGGAGGGCCTTACGCTGGGCCGGCTTGCGTCGGAAGTGGCGAGTGTCCTGCGGGGCAAGCATAAACCGACATACACGCCCTATATGGATAACGGCGATTACGTTATTGTCATTAACGCTGAAAAGATACATGTGACCGGCAAGAAGATGGATCAGAAAATCTACCGCCGCCACACCGGTTACTTTGGCGGTCTTAAAGAGACCCCAATGAAGGTGATGTTACAGAAAAAGCCGGCCGATGTCCTGAGGATCGCGATAAAAGGGATGCTGCCTAAGAATAATCTGGGGCGGCACATGGGCAAGAAGCTCAAGGTTTACGCAGGGCCCGAACACAAACACGAAGCCCAGAAGCCCGAGCCGCTTTTAATCAAATCAGAGTCTGTTAAATAATAGCGAGGTGTGAATATGGCTTTAGCAAGGTATTACGGCACGGGCAGAAGGAAATCCTCTGTAGCTAGGGTTTTTATCCTGCCTGGCACGGGAAAGATAACCGTCAACAAACGCGATATAAATGATTATTTCGGCCTTGAGACGCTCAAGCTGATAATCCGCCAGCCGCTTGAGCTTACCAGCATGACCGGCCGTTATGATGTCCGCGCCAACGTGAAGGGCGGCGGTTTCACAGGCCAGGCAGGGGCAATCCGCCACGGCATTGCCCGCGCCCTCGTTGAGGCCGACGGCGAGTTCCGCCAGGCTTTAAAGAAAGCCGGGTTCCTCACCCGCGACCCCCGCATGAAAGAGCGGAAGAAGTACGGACTCAAGGGAGCCCGCAGAGCCCCCCAGTTCTCGAAGAGATAATTACCTCAAGATCCCTCCCGCCCCGGAAACCTTTTGTTTCCGGGGTCTTTTATTATGTTGAAATAAAACTGTTTGCATAGTATAATATTAGGTGTTATAATTAAGTCAGAGGGTAAAAGTGTTATTATTGAGGTTGAAAAGCCGTTCAGTGTTGCTGTATAAACGAAATAGCAATTAGCGACAGGAGGGTCATTATGCAGTGTGCAAATCATCTGCAAGCTGAAGCCGCCGGTATGTGCATGTAGTGCGGCAAACCGTTTTGTACCGAATGCCTTGTGGAAATCAAGGGAAAGATATATTGCAAGGGAGATGTGGACAAGGTCTTTGAAGAAGCGGCGCAAGCCCCCGCAATCTCCGTGGCGCGGCCTCCAAGCGCGGCGTCGGTAATAAACATACATAACGCAAACTCTGGCGCGGTTACGGTACGCCCGGTTTAGCCTATCCGCCGGGTTACTACCCCAGATGCAAGATCATAGCCTTAATACTGTGCATTTTTCTCGGCGCGTTTGGGGTTCACAGGTTTTACGCGGGCAAGGTAGGCACAGGCCTGCTCTGGCTTTTTACCGGATCCCTTCTGGGCATTGGCTGGCTTGTAGACGTTATACTTTTAGCTACAGGCAGTTTTAGAGACAACCACGGGTATCCGTTAAATTAACTGGTTCTCATTTTCGTTATTTAACCCCAGGAAAACGTCGGCTTCGTCCTGTTCAAGGGCTTTATGCTCATATTTCGCTGCCACCGGGGACATGCCGCGTTCGTAAAGGTATTGCCCAATATTAGTGTGGAGCCTGCGGATTTCGCCGTCGGTTACCTTGAACGCCGTACTATTTATGTAAACGCCTGGAACCAATGAAATGCTGTTTTTATGCGGATTTAAGCCATAATCGGCTGTTACGGTATATGGCTTAACCATCTCGTATTCAAGCGGTGTGAGCTGGCTCCATATGCTGTCTTTCGCGCCTCCCGCGCCGGAAATTGAATGCTTTTTCGCGTTCCTCTCCGCCGTCAAATAACCGATTCCCGCTTTCGTGACGTCGACGTTCATCATTTCGATCCCCTTCCGGTTTTACATATGATGAGCTTGTTTATTCTCTTGAGCGTCTTTTTATCCTGGGTCTGCCAAAAAAGGTAATCGTCCCCTTTTATATTTCTATTGTAATCGCATACGCTTACATTGTAAATATATAAAAACCGCACATGATAAACCGCAGGACATAAAATAGAAATACTAACATTCCGTTGAAAGCACCCGATATATCTGATAAAATGTGAAAAAACTAAAGGAGATACGTATGTTCAAAGGATTTTCACAAGCTACGGTGGATTTTATGTGGGGTATTCGCCTCAACAACGATAAAGCCTGGTTTGAAGCGCATAAAGAAGATTATAAAGAACATTTTCAAAACCCGATGAAGGAGCTGGCCCGCGAGGCATATGAACTGTTAAGCGCAGAGAGCAAGGAACGCAGTTTCGTCCATAAGGTCTCGCGTATCTATAAAGACGCGCGGAGGGTGCGAGGCGGCGGGATGTACAGGGATCATCTATGGTTTTCCATCGAGAGGCCCAGCGGGGACTGGGTATCGACGCCGGTTTTCTGGTTCGAGCTGAATCCTGATACCTGGAGCTACGGGCTGGGGTATTACGCCGCGAAGGCCGAGACGATGACACGGTTCCGCGAGCGTATCGACGACGCTCCTGATAGGTTTGAGGATTTTATACGCCCATTGGAAGCTCAGAGCGAATTTGTTTTGGACGGCCCGGAGTATGCGCGAAAAAAGCCCGCTCCGACGCCCGCGTCGGCCCCCTGGTATAATAAAAAATCCCTGTCGCTGATTCACACGCAAAAAAGCGGCGATGAAATCTTCTCCCGCGGGCTCTTAGACCGTGTCGCCGCCGGGTTTAGGTTCTTAATGCCGTATTATGACTACTTTACCGCGCTCGAATAACAAAAGGCTTTTAAACCTTGCGTAAATCTGTTATAATTTCAAAGGGGATTAGTATGATAAAAACCTTGACAGCGCTCACTAGAGAGATAGACGATCCCGGCGCGGCCGCCGCAGAGATACTGGCCGCGATAGACCCGGACAATAGCCTGCTTAAAAACTCATTAGGCATTGTTTCATGCTTTTCTGATTTCGCTGAGACAGGGGCGCTCAAGGCCGTCTGCGACGCAATGCCCTTTGACATAGTAGGCGCGACGACGATTATGGGCGCCGCGAACGGCAATGTGGATCAGATTATGCTGATAATGACGGTTATCACCAGCGACGACTGTGATTTCAAGAGCATAAGCATTCCCCTTTCGGAGAACTGCGAGGAATCCGTTATGTCCGCTCTTACTCCCGTGCTGGCGGAACGCGCGGAGAGCCCCGCGCTTATGCTCACATTCCTCCCCTTGATGAATGCCCTGGGCGGCGACCGGATGGTGGAAGCCCTGGATAACGCCGCGGGCGGCGTACCGATGTTCGGCGCCACCGCGATAGACCACACGCTGGACTACTCGACGGCGTTCACTGTTTACAACGGCGAGCCGCTGCCGTCCTCCATCGTGCTAGCCCTTGTGTACGGCAAACCCGAGGTGGCCTATGCCGCCGCCACCCTGAGCGAAGACAAGATTATCAGCCGCAAGGCAATAATAACCGGCGCCGAAGGTAATTTATTAAAGGAGATTAACGGGAAAACCGTTTTGGAGTATATTAAAGAAATCGGCTTGACAGAGTCTGAGCTCAACGCCGGTTTAGGTATAGTTCCCCTTTTTGTGGGCCTTAACGACGGGTTTATATCCGTAGTGCGTATCATCCTTAATCTGACGCCCGAGGGATATGTTATATGCGGCGGAGCGATGCCGCTGAACGCGTCGCTGGGGGTAGGACGGATTAACGCAGGGGATGTGCTGGGCACTACAGAGGCCGCTATGCGGCCCTTTGCAGACGGACGCGGTGTTATAATAGGCTATTCCTGCCTGGCGCGGTATTTCGCGCTGGGGTCGAACAGTAACGCCGAGGCCAATACCGTTGTTGACGTAGGCAAGGACGCGCGTTATCACTTCGCGGTAAGCGGCGGCGAGGTATGCCCAATACCCGACAGGGAAGGAAAGCTCCGCAATTTCTTCCATAACTACACCACGGTTTTCTGCCGTCTGAGCTGATATGGGTTGAATATAATGAGCGAACAGCAAAATCTGCCGTCCATTGACGAGCTGCAAAGGGAAATCCGCTCCTTAAAGAGAAAATTACAGCTGACCGAAACCTCCTTTTCAAGGGCGCTCAAAATCGCGGAGACCCAGGATCGTGTTGAATCGGTGCTTAATGTGTCTCTTAAAAAGGAACTGCGGTTCTTTAAACTTGTCTTGGAAAACGCGACAAGCATCCTGCTGCTTCTGGATTTTGAGGGGCGTTTCGCTTATGTTTCCAATACGTTCCTGGAAGAAGCGGGTATCGCAAACCTCGGCCTGATAGACGGTAAATATTATAAAGACGTTCTTGTGTCGGTAATGCCCGCGCACAACCTGGAAAAGCTGGCGCAGGCGGTACAGACGGCGGTTGACGAAAAAGACACGGTAATCATTGAGGACGAGATTGACTTCAGCTTTAGGAACAGGCCGCGCACTTATTCCGTATTAATAACGCCGATGATGGATTCCGATATAAGCGGAACGGGTATTATGGCCCTGTTTAACGATATAACCGAGATTAACGGCGCGATGGAATCCGCGAAACGCGCAAACGCCGCCAAATCGGATTTCCTCGCCAACATGAGCCATGAAATGCGCACGCCGATGAACGCTATTATCGGAATGACCACGATAGGCAAATCCGCCGCAGACATTGAGCGCAAGGATTATTGCTTTTCAAAGATTCATGACGCGTCAAGCCATCTGCTTGGGGTTATAAACGATATTTTGGACATGTCCAAGATAGAGGCGAATAAGTTTGAGCTGGCTCCCGTCGAATTCAGCTTTGAGGCCATGCTTCAGCGCGCCGCGAACGTGGTGAGTTATCCTGTGGATGAAAAGAAGCAGCGTTTCATCGTCCGCCTGGACAGGAACATACCTGGGAGCTTTATCGGCGATGAGCAGCGCCTGGCCCAGGTTATAGCAAACCTCCTCGGGAACGCCGTTAAGTTCACGCCCGTTGGCGGTTCGATCAGCTTGGACACGCGTTTCCTCGGCGAGAAAGGCGGTCTGTGTGAAATACAGTTTGAGGTGCGGGACACGGGAATAGGCATCAGCAGGGAGCAGCAATCGCGGCTGTTCAGCTCCTTCCAGCAGGCCGAGAGCAGCACATCGCGCAAATACGGGGGAACGGGCCTGGGCCTTGCCATATCCAAGAATATCGTAAATATGATGGGCGGGAGGATATGGATTGAGTCGGAACTGGGCAAGGGTTCCTCGTTCTTTTTTACGGTACGGATGGTCTGCGGGGAACCGGATGCCAAGAGAAGCGTGGGGGGGCATAGACTGGGCGGCGCTGCGTATTCTTGCCGTCGACCCGGACCGGGCTGTTTTAAGCTGTTTTGAGGAAATTCTCATAAATTTCGGCGCGGGATGCCATATGGCGGGGAACGCGAAGGAAGCCGACGAATACGCGGACAAGAACCGCGGGTATGATTTTTATTTTATATCGAAATCCCTGCCGGACAGCGACGGAATTGAGCTGGCAAGGCAACTTAGAACCAGAAAAAACTTTTCCGGGCATACTGTTATTATGGGTACCCCTGCGGACTGGAATGAAGTGGAGGAAGATGAGCGAGAGGCGGTCAAGTTCCTGCCGAACCCCATTTTCCCGTCGGATGTCTTAAACATAATAACCGAGAGCCTTTTCGGTAAAATCATTAAAACCGCTGAGAACGCGGACGGAACGGAGCGGTACCCGGGCAGGCGCATACTCCTTGCCGAAGACATGGAAATCAACCGTGAGGTTGTGATAGCGCTGCTTGAACCGGCGGAGTTAGACATTGAATGCGCGTCAAACGGGATTGAAGCCGTTGAAATGTATAAGAAATCACCCGAAAAATATGATATGATATTCATGGACGTGCAGATGCCTGATATGGACGGATATGAAGCTACCCGCCTTATCCGCTGTTTGGAATCCGAACGGGCTAAGACCGTTCCAATCGTCGCGATGACTGCGAATGTCTTCCGGGAGGATATCGACAAGTGCATAGAAGCCGGGATGAGCGACCATGTGGGTAAGCCTTTGGACATTGACGCCGTAAAGAATATGCTGCGAAAATACCTATAAAAGAACAATTATAGAACAATTAAAGAAAAGAGAGGATAATATGAACCGGAACGCTTTTGATGTATTGACCGAACGGGGATTCATTGAACAAGTGACCCATGAGGGTTTGAAGGATCTGATGGGCAAAGAAAAGCTGACCTTTTATATCGGCTACGACCCCACGGCGGACAGCCTGACCGTCGGCGGGTTTCTTACCGCGATGGCATTGGGGCATATGCAGCGGGCCGGCCACCGCCCCGTCGTGCTGATGGGCGGCGGCACCGGGATGATCGGCGACCCGACGGATAAGAACGAAGCGCGCAGGATGATGACGGTTGAAGAAATAAACCGCAACGTGGAAGGTATACGCGCCCAGATGTCCCGCTTTATCGACTTTTCGGACGGGAAGGCGATTATGGCAAACAACGCCGACTGGCTGCTGGAATTGAACTACGTCAAATTTCTGCGGGAAATGGGTATTCATTTTTCAGTAAACCGGATGCTGGCTGCGGATTGCTTCAAGATGCGCTTTGAACGCGATCAGGGCTTGACCTTCTTCGAGCTTAACTATATGGTTATGCAGGCCTATGACTTCCTTGAGCTTAACCGGCGTTACGGCTGCGTGCTGCAGGTGGGCGGCCGCGACCAGTGGAGCAACATCATCGCCGGGATGGAGCTTATACGCAAGGTAGAGGGCAAGGACGCCTACGGGATGACCTTCTCCCTGCTGACCCGCGCCGACGGCGAAAAAATGGGTAAATCAATGAAAGGTGCCATATGGCTGGACGCGAATAAAACCTCGCCATACGAGTTCTTTCAGTATTTCCGCAACACCGACGACAGGGACGTTGAGAAGTATTTTAAACTCCTTACCTTCCTGGAGCTGGACGATATAAAAACCCATATGGCGGACAATATCAACGAAGCGAAGAGCGTTCTTGCCTACGAGATAACGAAGCTTGTACACGGGCAGGAAGCCGCAGACAACGCGAAGAGCGCGGCGGCGGCCCTCTTCGGCGGCGCGGGGGACGACGCGGCGGCGCCGTCTACGGAATTCCAAGCAGAGGACTTCAACGGCGGGATGGAGATAGCGGCTTTGCTAGAACGGACAAGCCTAGCCCCGTCGCGCTCTGAAGCAAGGCGCCTTGTTCAGCAGGGCGGCGTGGTTGTAGCGGGCGAAAAGGTCGGCGATACCGCGTTCCGTGTGACCGAGGAGCTGTTTAAGGACGGAGAGCTGATGATTAAGAAGGGGAAGAAGACGTTCCATAAAGTGAAGATAAAATAAGGTGATGATATGGCCAATACCAATGCCAATACCAACGTAAAGACTAACGCGCTGAGGATACTGGAGGCCGCCGGGATTTCCTTCAACGCGTATGAGTACGACCTGTCGGACGGGAAGATAGACGGGGTCAGCGTGGCGATGAAAACCGGGCGCGACCCGGACACGGTATTCAAAACTTTGGTAACGTCTGGGAAGGATAATGGGTTTTATGTGTTCGTTATCCCTGTGGGCCGCGAGCTGGACTTGAAAAAAGCGGCTGCCGCCGCCGGGGAGAAGTACGTGGAGATGATCAAGTCCCGCGACCTTGAGGTGCTGACGGGTTATGTCCACGGCGGTTGTTCGCCGGTGGGGATGAAGAAAGCCTTACCTACGTTCATTGAAGAAACCGCACAGACGCTAGATTGTATGATGGTCAGCGCGGGGCGCGTTGGGTTGCAGGCGGAGCTTGCTCCGGGCGACCTTGCGACGGTTACGGATGCGAAGTTCAAGGATTTAGTATAGGAGTATTTAATGGAAAAGGTGCTATTCATAGGCAACAGCCATACATTTTTTGAATACCTGCCGTGGGTATTTACAACCGTGTGCGGGCAGGCCGGGAGAGACGTTCACGCGGGGATGAGCACTTATCCGGTCTGCGATTTACGCTGGCACTTGGAATCCGCCTGTACAATGGGGAACCTGCGGCACGGGGGATATGATTTTATCGTAATCCAGCAAGTAGCCCATCCCTTCGAAGGCGCGGATACGCTAATCGAACAGGGCGGCGCGCTGATAAAGGAAATCCTTTCCGCCGGGGCAAAGCCAGTAATATTCTGCCCCTGGTCGGAAAAACGCAATCCCCAGGGGCAGGAAATCATCAACGAAGCGCATGACAAACTCCACGGTCTTTTTCGCGGCTCTTTAATCGCCCATTACGGCGCGGCATGGCGCAGGCTCCGGGGCGTTTTGGATTTATACGCCGAGGACGGGGAAAATCAGAATCATCGAATAGCTTTATCCGTTGGCCTCAATCAATTTCGTCCTGCGCAGCGCTATGACGACGGCGGGTATTAAAACAAGCTGGATAACGATCCCCGGCAAAGCCGTAACAAAGGCCGAGGCCAGCCAGATTTGAAACGAATAGCTGCCGGCTCTGAATATCAGCGCGTTGAGGACGCCGAACACTACCCTGCCCGCCAGCATAGCCCCGATTAAAGCTATAAATATGTTCGCGCATGTATTCCCCGTTTTAACAAAGCGCGTCAGCAGGGATGAAATAAGCCCGTAAGCGGCCAGCTCGCAGATCATTTGCACCAAAAAGGCCGCCGGTGGCATACCGGTAAGCAGAAAGGACGTTACCGGGGTCAGAACGCCGCAGATAAGGCCATACGGGAACCCGCAGATGATCCCGCACATCATGACGGGAATGTGCATCGGCAATAAGACGCTCCCGGCGTTAGGCACCGAGTGCAGCATGACAGGCAGCACGACGCCCAACGCAATAAAAAAAGCCGCCATAACAGTTTTCTTGACACTGAACACGAAAAAACCTCCCAATGGATTAATAAGCCTTCGTGACTTTATTAAACAGAACGGTTTATTGCGTACCAGTCTTCATGACGGACGATGGATTAAATATACCCGCAATTCAGATTATTGTCAATACATATTTGATCGTTTCATCTATCAAATCGGGGATGGGCATAGCGCGGACGCCCACCACATAGTTATTGCAGCGGTTTATCGGCAGCAGCACCTTAACAGCGGGGCTTTGCCCAACGGCGGCGGCCATAGCCGGGGTTACCTCCCCCAGCAGGGAATCAGCCGCGATAATGCCTATCGGCCCAATGATAACCCCGGCGTCCCTGCTGTTTACGATAACGGGGTTCTCCCCTGCCGCGCCGTAATCCGCTCCCGCTTTCAACATCGCCGACGCCGCTATGCTGTTAGTGCCTATCGCATAGATTTCGCAGTTTGTCTCCGCTTTTAGCCTGCTTACCAGCAGAGAGCCGATCTTGCCGCCCTGGCCGTCGATTACGACGATCTTCCTCATTTTACCTGTCCTTTCTGATATATCTATAGCTCGCGCTTGTTCCGGTCTGCTTGAACCCCAGCCTATAAGCCAACTCTATCTCATCCGGCTTGCCGTCGTCAACCATCCACAGCACGCCGTCCTTGCCCGCGTTAAAGGCGTAACGCGCCGCAACAGATAATAACGCGGCCTTTGTTTGTATATCCTCGGCCTCCAACGCATAAACCTCGGTGTCCGTATTAAAGCTCAACAACAAGTACGCGCCGTCCCGGCGGAAAATCCGCCAGCGTGACAAGTCCGCTATTATCCTGCCGCTTGTCCAGTACATATCCGGATTCGTTCGATCGTGAAGCCCCGCGAAAGAGTCAGAGGTTTCCGGCGTTACAAGGCTTATATTATCCAGAGGGGCGGTGCATCTAAAGTCTTCTGGTTCAATCCTCATCTCTAGGCATGAATCCATTTTCTCCGCGCCTATTTCATTAAGCAGTTCCTCCGGCGCCGTAAGGTTGTTGAACACGAAGTCACATGTTTTGCAATACGGATACTTTTCGTTGAGCTCACGCCAAAAAGCCCTAAACGCGTCAGGGTTTTCGGGCGTGTAATTCTTAACCTCAAGATAGTCTTCATTGTCAACATGGATTATTTGCATCCCTGATAACCTCACACATTATCCAATAATTTTCTGAGTTTCTTATCAAAAGTGTACACAATAAGTTCCATTCCTTTCCAGGCACAAAACGCGATGAAAGCTACGTGCCTGCGTTTAATTTTTGAATAGGTCGAGCTAATAGTGCCAATAATTAACAAAGGAGCGAACGAATACA
>JAISVU010000270.1 GCA_031271375.1 Clostridiales bacterium
AGTTTTTCGGACAAACAATTAAGCAACAGACACTTTGTCAAGGTAAAGGTGGAGATTTTTTGGCGAGCGTTTTTCTCGTCAAAAAATACTACCTGACCTTGACAAGCGCGAATAAAAGCATAATGGGGCGCGGGTTGCCTGACCATAGGGAGGGCAACCCCTTGGCCGCCATATTACGCCGCCATGCGCTTGGCCAACAGCAGCGCCGCGTATGCGCTGGGCGGTATATAGCCTAACCCGGCCTGTACCCGGCGGGTGTTGTAGAAACCGTTGATCCAGGCGAACACGGCCGCCTGCAGTTCATCTCGTGTGTTAAAATGATTGAAGTGGACGCACTCCTTCTTTAATGTGGCGAAGAAACTCTCGGCCCAGGCGTTATCGCCCGGCATACCCACCCGTGAGAAGCTCTGCCTCATTCCGTACAGCTCAAGCGTCGCCATGAAGCCCTTCGCGGTATACTGGCTGCCGCGATCCGAATGAAATATCGTGCCGGCGGCCAGGTTGTGTCGGGCCTGAGCGTTAAGAAAAGCCTTGATTACAAGCGTTTTCGTCATCCGCTCGCTGGTGGTTTCACCGAGGATTTCTTTGGTGACGATATCCTTCACGGTGCACAGATACAGCCAGCCTTCGTCGCTGCGAAGGTAAGTTATGTCGCTGCATACGGCTTGCCTTGGCTGATTGAACGTCTGGCCGCGTACCAGGTTCGGGAACCCGTCGCCCCGGCTTTTCCTGCTGTTTGTCAGGCTCCGGGTTTTGTGGCGGTTGTGCACCGAACTGAGTCCCATTTCCGCCATATAACGGCCGACCTTTCGATACGATGCCTTCTTGCCCTGATTCCGCAGTATCCCGCAGATCCTGTCGGGGCCATAGCTTCCGCCGCTCTCATCGAAGATACGCTTGATCTCGGCTTTATACGCGCCTTTTTCTGCCTCGCGCCGCGCCAGGCGCTCCTTATACGCATAATACCCGCTCCTTGATACGCCAAAGAATTCGGCCCACCTCGCCGCTGGATATTCCACATGTTCTGCGATGAACGCGTAGATCACCTGCGCGGGTTTGCGAAGTAAGCCGTGGCCTTTTTTAACATGTCGCGCTCCATCTTAAGCTCAGCTACCTCCAGCCGCAATGACTTAAGCTCTTTCTCCTGCGTTGCGTGGCGCGTCTTATCACCGTCAGCCGTGTATTTCTTGCGCCAGGCATATAGCCGATTTGCGCTTAGCCCCAAGTCATCAGACACTTCCTTTACGCTTTTTGGGCTGGCATAGCTCAGTTTTACCGCATTCTTCTTGAATTCTTCGTCGTACTTTGATCTGATCTCGGACATTTCTCTGCCCCCCTGTCCTTTCGTTTCTCTCTTAGCTTTCTGTCCGAAATTCTAACATGCTCCCTCTCTACCATTACGCCGAATGTCTTAATAGGCATCAGAATGCGTGGAGCAATGCCTCTGGCCTGCCATTCCATCCAATCCTCGTCTGACCATTGTGGTTGTGTGTCTTCCGGCTTTTCATCATACGAACAATGCCTCTCTATTGCTTTCTTTTGTGCATGCACAGAAGTGGCAATATGATAATCCCTGTGCTTGTGCCAATGAAAGCACTCATGGGCTATCGTATTGTTTTTGCATCCTTCATTTCGCTGTTCAACAGTGTCGGGATCGATAATCATAGTACCGTAACGCACCCGGACTTCCCGATACTCATCTGTATCCTTGTCATATATTTCGGTAAGTCCGCTTGTAAAACACATCTGACCGAGGATAGTAAAATCCTCACTCAGTCTTCTCTCAACGATTCGTAAACCCATCCGATGCCGTGCCACATAGACAATCGGAACGGCCATAGGGGTCGCCAGCGCTTCAGGATAATATTTCTGTAAAAACTCTGTTGCCTCGTCATCAAATTCTGCTTTGCTGATTTGAGGGGCAAGGATTGAAAGGGTAACAGGCATCCAATGTCCTCCTCACAAAAATATCATTCGTGATGACTTATTTCATCTACGACTTTCTTCCAAAAATCGTCCCCCAGCTTTTTCTCACTGGCTCGTCTTAGCGCCATGCGGACATGCGGGAGTTCTTCTGACATCAGGTATTCCGGCAAGTCCGGCGCCGCGCCGTCTCGTTCTCTTCCTGCGAGGTCGAGCAAGGTTTCCTTTTTTTCCGGGTTCAGTTTCAATACAACGGCTATTTTTTCGAGTATTTGCATTTCAGGGGGATTCCTGCGGCCCTTGATGATATCAGAAAGGTAGCTCGCGGTCATTCCCATCGCCTCGGCGATATCTTTCAATTTAATATCATCGCCCCCGATACCGCGTCCCCTTCTCTTGTCATCAATGAATTTTCCAAACTCACCAGCCATAATCAAGCTCCTTTCGGAAGCACACTTTTGCGTCAAACAGCAAATTAGCTACTTCGCTTATTTGCGAATATTGTATCATGTGCATTCCCGCTTGTCAATACAGCATTTAGTAAACAGGCTATAGCCAATGAGAATCATGGGTGCGGTAGAGAAATTCATGTTATCACATCATTTTATCTTGCAATATCTTATGTAAATGCTATAATTAAGGAAAAGCGGAAAGGAGATCGCCCTCTGGCCATCAGCTATAAAAAACTATGGAAGCTCCTGATTGACAAAGATCTCAAGAAAAAAGATCTTCCGGCTTTGGCCGGCATCAGTTCCGCCTCCGTAACTAAACTTGGAAAAAACGAAAACGTGAACACAGAAATTCTCGAAAAAATCTGTGTTGCCTTAAATTGCGACATCTCTGACATTATGGAGATGAGTGATTGTACAAAGGAGGGTTAGCGCCAATATGGCTCAATATACTCCGCACCAAATCCGTTATTTTGCCGAACAATTAATGCTGCAGCGCCCGCAACATACAATAGACGGGCTTGCGTCTGCAATGTCCGGCGTCAAAGTTGACTTGAACCCGCATCAGGTGGACGCCGCCCTTTTTGCC
>JAISVU010000273.1 GCA_031271375.1 Clostridiales bacterium
TGTATTCGTTCGCTCCTTTGTTAATTATTGGCACTATTAGCTCGACCTATTCAAAAATTAAACGCAGGCACGTAGCTTTCATCGCGTTTTGTGCCTGGAAAGGAATGGAACTTATTATGCGAGGGCCAACTTCGGCGGCGACGTTATGCTGTATGTTGAAAAACGCCTGGATTACAGCGCATACGCGCCTGAGGGCTTCGGAACCGGCGACGTTATAATCGCCGCGAACGGGTGGATGTCCATTATCGACTTCAAATACGGCGCCGGGGTGCCGGTCGCCGCCGCGAATAACCTTCAGCTTATGCTCTACGGTTTGGGCGGGCTCCACGAATTCGAGATACATTACGACCTCAAGGTTATCAAGACCGCGATATTCCAGCCGCGCCTGGACAACGTCACCGAGGCGGTTTATGAGAGCGCGGACCTGCTCCGCTGGGCTGAGGACGAACTGAAGCCCGCCGCCGAACTGGCTTATGCCGGCGAAGGCGCGTTCAATCCCGGCGAACATTGCTCCGCTTATTTCTGCAAGGCTGCGATCCGCTGCCGGGCAAGAGCCGAAAAGAATACGGAGCTGGCTAAGTACGACTTCGCCGACCCGCCGCTGTTATCCGACGATGAAATAGCCGACATCCTGCTGACGGCGAAGGAAACGCAGAAATGGGCAGGGGATGTGTGGGATTACGCCCAGGCCGAAGCGATTAAGGGCAAGACCTGGCCTAACTTTAAATTAGTGGAGGGCCGCAGCAACCGTACATACGTCGACGCGGAAAAGGTTATATCCGAGCTGATAGCCGGGGGCTTTGAGGCGGACAAGATAGCCCCTCGCAAGCCTTTGGGCATTACCGAGATGGAGAAGGCTATTACGAAGAAATCGTTTAAAACGCTGCTCACGGACGAAGGGCTTGTTATCAAGCCCGCGGGGAAACCGACGCTCGTTCCGGCGGCGGACAGCCGCCCGGCTCTGGGCTCCGCCGAAAGCGCGGCGAAGGATTTTGAAGACGTTGAAACAGAAAACCAGTGAACTGCCCCGCAGCAGAGACTGCGGGGCAGTTCACTCCGCGGCGTTAGCCAAATGCGTGAGCAAGCTCACGCGCTGGGCTCACTTGTGTCGCGAGAATAAAACGAAGAGGAGAAAAAACGCATGAGCGCGACAATCGCACCGGAAAACAAGAACGCGGCGACAAAGGTTATCACCGGGATGGCTCGTCTCAGCTACGCGCACATATGGGTTCCGTCGTCCATGTCCGACAACGACCCGGAGAAGTATTCCGTATCTGTACTTATCCCTAAATCCGACGCCCGGACGGTTGCGGCAATAAATAAAGCCGTAAACGCCGCTATTGAAGCGGGTATATCGTCGAAGTTCGGCGGCAAGCGCCCGCCTAAATTAAAGCTGCCCCTTCGCGACGGCGACGCGGAGAAGCCCGACGACCCGACATACAGGGGCCACTATTTCGTCAACGCCACCAGCAGGACAAGGCCGGGTATCGTGGACGTGAACCGCGTACCCATCGAAGACCCCGAACAGGTTGACAGCGGCGATTACGCCCGGGTGAGCGTTAATTTCTATGCGTTCAATACGCGCGGCAATCAAGGCGTCGCCTGCGGACTGAACAATATAATGAAGCTGAAAACCGGGACGCGGTTAAGCGGGCGCACCCCGGCGGAAGATGATTTCGAGGACGGTTTCGATATGTCCGCGTTCATGGACGGCGACGATTTTATGAGCTGATGCCCGTCCTCAGTATCGACATCGAGACATACAGCAGCGTTGATTTAACGAAATCGGGGGTTTATCCCTATGCGGAATCCCCCGATTTCGAGATTCTGTTATTCGCCTACGCTTTCGATGGCGGGACGGTTGAAGTAGCTGAGATCGCCGCCGGGGAAACGCTGCCCGACAGGGTTTTAACCGCGCTGACCGATCCTTTGACTGTGAAAACGGCTTTCAACGCCGCCTTTGAGCGCGTGTGCATATCAAGGTTCTTTGGCCTGGCGCTGCCAGCGGATCAATGGGAGTGCAGCATGGCCCGGGCCGCGATGTGCGGGCTGCCGCTTTCACTGGCAGCCGCATCGGAGGCGCTGAAGCTGCAAAGACCCAAGCTGAACGGGAAAGGACTTATCAATTTCTTTACAAAGCCCCGGGTAATCGTTAACCAAGATAACGGACTGCAGTCCTTGACTGCGTCTTATGACATAAGAACGCGGAACACGCCTGAAGACGATCCGGCTAAGTGGCGGGACTTTGTTGAATACAATCGCCGTGATGTAGCGGCCGAGACGGATATCCGAAAGGCCGTCGAGTGGTTTCCGGTCACGGACGCCGAGCGCCGCCTGTGGCTTCTGGATCAGAAGATAAACGGCGCGGGGGTAAGAATTGACCGGGAATTGGTGGATAACGCGCTGGAGCTGTATAACCTGACGCAGTCAAGCAACCTGCGAAAGGCCCGCGAGCTTACGGGGCTTGACAACCCTAACAGCGCGGCCCAGCTCAGGAAATGGGTTGAGGAAGAGACCGGCGCCGCGGTGGAAAGCCTCAGCAAGGCCGCAGTAGCCGAGATAATAGACGCGCTGGGCGGGACGGCGAGCGAAGTATTAGCCCTAAGGCAAGAGCTCGCTAAAACCTCGGTCAAAAAATACGCGGCAATGCAAAACGCCGTTTGCGCCGATGGGCGTATCCGGGGGCTGCTTCAATATTACGGCGCGAACCGGACGGGACGCTGGGCCGGGCGCCTGGTGCAGGTGCAGAACCTGCCGAAAAACTTCCTGCCGGATTTAGCCCTGGCCCGCAAGCTCGTGAAGGATAAACGTTATGACGACATAAAGCTGCTTTACGGCAACGTACCGGATACGCTTTCGCAGCTGATAAGGACGGCCTTCATCCCGGAGGACGGCAAGGCCTTTATCGTCGCCGACTTCTCCGCCGTCGAGGCGCGTATTATCGCCTGGTACGCCGGGGAAACCTGGCGAAACAAGGTCTTCGCGACCCACGGCAAGATTTACGAGGCCAGCGCGGCCCAGATGTTCAAGGCTCCGATAGACGCTATCGTCAAAGGGAGCCTGCTGCGGCAGAAAGGCAAGGTGGCCGAGCTGGCTTTGGGTTATCAGGGCGGCGTCGGGGCGCTGAAGCGGATGGGCGCGCTGGAGATGGGCATTGACGGGGATGAGCTTGAGGGTCTTGTAACCGCCTGGAGATCCGCGAACTCAAAGATAGTGGATTTTTGGCGCGACATCGAGGACGCGGCGATGGACGCGGTGAGAAACCGGCGCAAGGTTAAGCTGCGGAATATCGAGTTCCTTTATGGCAAGCGTTGTCTGTTCATACGCCTGCCTTCCGGGCGGATGCTTACATACGTGAACGCCCGTATCGAAGCAGGCGGCAAGTTTGACCGTGAACGGATCGTCTACAGCGGCGTCAGCCAGACGACAAGAAAATGGGAGCAGAGCGACACATACGGCGGCAAGCTGGTTGAAAACATCGTTCAGGCCACGGCCCGGGACTGCCTGGGGGAAGCCATGCTGCGGCTGGACGAAGCGGGTTATAAGATCGTGATGCACGTCCATGATGAGGTAATAATCGAGGGCGGCGCGGATCAGCTTGACGGCGTCTGCGGGATTATGGGGCGGACTGTTGACTGGGCTGAGGGGCTGCTGCTCCGGGCCGAGGGGTTTGTGAGTGATTTTTATAAGAAGGATTAGCGCCTATGTCTGACGGTATCAACCTAAAACTGAATACCGACCTTGAGCTTCAAATATCCATTGGCCGCTCGCGCAAAGAAACCCAGTGGCGGGCTGCGTCAATGCTGTGGCCGGAGTTTATTAAGAAAGTGAGCCAAACCCACCGGACGGCGGAGACTTATGCCGAGTATCTTTCCTCGCCGAAATCCCGCCAGGACGAAATAAAGGATGTGGGCGGCTTTGTCGGGGGCAGCCTCAGCGGCGGGCGACGGAAGAACCAAAACATCCTCAGCCGCTGCCTGCTGACGCTGGACATTGATAACGCTTCCGACCTCAGCGGCTGGGACGGCTATAAAACCCGCTTCGGTAACGCCGCCGTAATGTATACCACCCATAAACACAGCCCTGATAAACCGCGCTACCGCCTTATCATTCCGCTCGGCCGGCCTGTGTTCTCGGACGAATACCCGGCTATCGGCCGTTATGTCGCCGGGGTCTTGGGGATAGACCAGTTCGACCCTACGACCTTTGAAGCGGCCCGCCTGATGTTTTGGCCGTCCACAGCCAAAGACGCGGAGTTCCGCTTTGATTATTGCGACGGGCTGCTGATGCCCGCCGACGAAATCCTTGCGCGGTATAAGGACTGGCGGAACATCGGGGAATGGGCTTACGGCGAAAAGCACAGGGAAGCCGTGGGCAGGGAGATCAAGAAGCAGGGCAGCCCGCTGGAGAAATCGGGGATCATTGGCGCGTTCTGCCGGAGCTACAGCATCGCCGAGGCTTTGGAAAGGTTTCTGCCGGAGGAGTACGCGGCCTGTGACAACGATAACCGCTATACATACACCCGGGGCAGCACGGCGGCGGGGCTTGTGGTTTATGACGGGGTCTTCGCTTATTCCCATCACGGGACGGATCCGGCGGGCGGGAAGCTATGCAACGCCTTTGACCTTGTCCGCCTTCATAAATTCGGGGCGAAGGACGATGACGCGAAGCCGGACACCCCTGTCCACAAGCTGCCGTCGTTCACGGCGATGCTGGACTTCGCCGGGGCCGACGCGGCGACGAAGCTGACGCTGCTGAAAGAAAAGCACAAGGCGGCGCAGGAAGACTTTAAGGATACCGGCGATGATGATGAAGACTGGCAGGCGGAATTAAGCGTCGACCGCAAAGGCAGCCTGCACCAGACGATAGACAACGCGCTACTGATACTGACGCACGACCCGGGGTTAAAGGGCAGGCTGGCGTTTAACGATTTCGCGAAGCACGAAGTGGCCCTGGGGGACTTGCCGTGGAAAGCCGTCGAAGGCGGCGAGCGTTACCTGACCGACAGCGACGACGCGGCGATTAGACATCATCTGGAGAAGCATTACGGCCTGGCTTCAGCGGGTAAAATTACGGACGGGATGAAGATGATTATGCTGAAGAATACGTTTCATCCCGTGAGGCAGTATCTTGAAGGCTTGGTATGGGACGGGGTTCCCCGGGCCGAGACGGTGTTTATCGACTATCTCGGCGCTAAGGACACCGAATATACAAGGGTTTGCACGCGGACGGCCCTTGTGGCGGCCGCGGCAAGGATATTCGAGCCGGGGGTTAAGTTCGACAATGTTTTAACACTGGTAGGGGATCAGGGCATCGGCAAAAGCACGGTTATACGGAGGCTGGGCGGGGCCTGGTATTTGGACAGTTTGGGACAGATGCAGGGCCGGGAGGCTTACGAACAGCTTCAAGGGGTCTGGATTATCGAGCTGGGCGAGCTGAACAGCTTGAGCCGGTCGGAGTTGAGCGTTGTTAAGCACTTTATTTCCAAGCAGACAGACCGCTTCCGGGTGGCTTACGGGAAGCGGGTGGAGGATTTCGCGAGGCAGTGCATATTCATCGGCACGACGAATAAAGGCGATTTCTTGCGTGACGAAACCGGCGACAGGCGGTGGTGGCCCATCGACTGCGTTAATCCGCCTAAGAAGCCGCTGGACGGGCTGACACCCGAGGAAGCCGGGCGGATTTGGGCCGAGGCCGTTGTTTATTACAGGCAGGGGCATAAGCTGTATCTGCCGCGCGAGATAGAGGAAGCGGCTCAGGACGCGCAGCAGGCGCACTCGGAGGTTGACGAGCATGTGGGCTTTATCGAGGAATATCTTAATACGCCGCTACCGGCGGGATGGTATAACCTTGAACCTTATGACAAGATGAACTTCCTGAGCGGCGGGGACGACGAGCGCCGGAAAGAGCTTATGGACGCGGGGACGATCATGCGGGATAAGGTCTGCGTTCAAGAGATTTGGTGCGAGCTGTACCGGGGCGACTTGAAGACGCTGGACGCCCGGAAGGCCAGAGAGCTGCGGACGGCCCTGCACAAGGCCGAGGGCTGGGAGGCTTATGACCTTTCCAAAGGCCGAGGGCGTCTTAAATTCGGGTTTTACGGGCTTCAAAGGGCTTATGTAAGGAAAACATAGCTTGCTTAATACCGTATCCCTCCGCCGTATCCCTAATATTTTGTTAGGGATACGAGGGATACTCTTGCCGTATCCCTCGTATCCCTTCGCGTTAAGGGGCGGATACGGCGCGAACCTTGACGGGGAGCGGGTTTTACCCTTACCGTAACACTATATCCCTTATTTTTATAATAAGAGTTAAATGTAATTAAAGGGTATTTAAAGCCTTAAATATAAGCCTTAAAAGCCTTTAAACGGGTTTAGGTTATATAAAGGCGAAACTAGGGATACGGGATACGTCAAAAGAATCGGAGGGCGTATGGGAAGCGAAAAAGCCCTTGAGCGTAAGCTGAGGGAAGCCGTCAAAAAGGCCGGGGGGCTCGCGGTGAAGCTGACGCCTGTCGGATTAACTGGTATGCCCGACCGTCTCATCCTCTTGCCCGGGGGCCGCGTGGCTTTCGCGGAAATCAAGAGCGCCGGGAAGAAGCCGACCGCGTTGCAGCAGACGCGGATAGCGGCGCTGAGGGTACTGGGTTTTACCGCAGCCGTCATTGACGGCGAGGAGCGGCTGAAGGGATTCCTGGAGGAGCTGCATGTTATTTGAGCCGCACGATTATCAAAAATACGCGATAGAGCATATCATCAAAAACCCTTATTGCGCGCTGTTTTTAGACATGGGTTTGGGCAAGACCGCCGCCGCGCTGACCGCGATAGACCTGCTGAAGAACGATTACTTTGACATCGGCGGCGTTTTGGTGATCGCGCCGCTGCGGGTGGCGCTGGATACCTGGCCTTCTGAGATCGGCAAATGGGATCATCTGCGACATTTGACGATATCTAAGATTCTAGGCGGCGAGGCGCAGCGTAAGCGGGCGTTGTATGCAAAAGCCGACATTCACCTGATTAACCGTGAAAATGTGCCGTGGCTTGTAGCGGCCTGCGGGCGCGGCTTCCCGTTCGATACGGTGGTAATCGACGAGCTGTCCAGCTTCAAGTCCAACACGGCCCAGCGGTTTAAGGCGCTGCGTATGGTGAGGCCTTATCTCAAGCGGGTGATTGGCCTGACGGGAACGCCGGCGCCGAACAGCCTGATGGACTTGTGGCCGCAGATGTTTCTGCTGGACATGGGCGAGCGTCTGGGAAAGACGATTACGTCATACCGGGAGAAATATTTCAATCCCGATAAGCGTAACGGCGCGGTTATCTATAACTATAAGCTCAAAGAGGACAGCGGAAGGCGGGAGATATTCGAAAAAATTTCCGACATCTGCATAAGCATGAAGGCGAAGGATTATCTTGCGCTGCCGGAGCGGATTGACCGCGTGCGGCTTGTGCTGCTGGACGACAGGCAGAAAAAGGATTATGCGGACTTCGAACGCAAAGCGGTGCTGGAGCTGGCCGGAGGGGAGATAACGGCGGCGAACGCGGCGGCGCTGACCAATAAGCTGCTGCAATACTCAAACGGCGCCGTTTACGACGGCGCGGGGGACGTTCACGAGGTTCACGGCGCGAAGCTTGACGCGCTGGAAGAGATAGCCGACACGGCTAACGGGCGGCCCGTCCTGGTGTTCTATGCCTACAAGCATGATCTGACGCGGATAACGCGGCGCATGAAGAGCTATAAACCCCGGCAGCTTGTTACGGAGGCGGACATAAAGAAATGGAACGCCGGGGAGATTTCGCTGCTGCTCGCGCATCCGGCTTCCGCCGGGCATGGGCTGAACCTCCAAGCCGGAGGGAACATCATCGTCTGGTTCGGCCTTACCTGGAGCCTTGAACTGTATCAGCAGGCCAACGCCAGGCTCCACCGGCAAGGGCAGATTAACGCGGTAATAGTTCATCACCTGGTTACGGAGGGGACGCTGGACGCGGACGTGATGAAGGCGCTGGCCGCCAAAGCCGCCGGGCAGGACGCGCTGATCGAGGCGGTGAATGCGCGGGTGCGGAAATATACTGCGGAGGTATGAGCGATGTGGATGAACGATAAAAGCATTATCAAGTATTATGACGAGCACGAGGACAAAGACCGGGCCGTGGAATTCTTGGCGGGCACTAATGAATGCGCGGTTGAGCGCATACTTGAGATCGTCAAGGGCAAGAGAAACGAACCGTCAGAAGGACGGGCTGCGGAGGGTAAGCGGGCGATGGGTAAAAAGCTAGACTACGAGAAGGTACAGGCGCTTTATGACGCGGGCAAGTCTGACGCGGATATCGTGAGGGAACTGGGTACCGGAACGGCTTCGGCTATCTATCTCTGGCGAAAGCGAAACGGGCTGCCGGCGCATGGAAAATCTAAGCCTCCGAAGCCGGAAAAAACCGCGAAACCTGAACGCGCCGCCGCGCCGGTTAATGCGGCGTCTGAGCCGGCGGGCGTTTTTGACATTTTGCGGCCTCTTATGGATATATGCAGATCCGACGACACGCCGGCAATAAAGGCGGGGCTCTGTAAACTGGCAGCGGCGATGTTGAAGCGGGAGTATGACAGGCTGGTTGACGCGGCGCGGAACCGGCGTTAGCAAATCACTCCGCTAGCACGTCGCCCTCTTCAGGGTGTTCGCCAAACCACTTAACCGCGAACGGGCATGTGGCGACAGCTTTTAAACCGGCGGCCCTTACGTCGTTGACGGCGGCGCGGATCATCTTATGGGCGACGCCTTTGCCGCGAAGGGACGGCGATACATAGGTGTGGTTAAAGTTTACGCGGCCGGGCGAGATTTGCGGAAATGTTATCTCGGCTACCATGCTTCCTGAACTGCCCAGGACGTAGACGCGGCTCGGTTCGTGGATTATGTCGATGTTCATGGGATCACCTCGGGGTAAGGATAACATGAATCGGCGGCGAAAGAAGTGACATCAGTACAGGTAATGATAAAAAGACCCGGCGCAAGCGGGAGAGGGAGCATGGAGCGTGACGGCGAAAGAATTTCTGATGCGCGGGATTAACCTGGATAAGCGGATAAGAGCCAAAGAGGAGCAGATTCAGTATTTGCGAGACAGGCAGGAGAGCGTGTCGGCCGCGTTTACCCACGCGTCGTCTAAAACCGGAGGGAAACGTGATAGGCTTGGGGATATTTCGGCGTCGGTTATTGACCTTATTGACGAGTACGCTGCAGAGATAACGGAGCTGCTGAGTGTTAAGGCGGAGATTAAGCGGGTTATCGACGGGGTTGAGAGCGAGGATTACCGGCTGCTGCTGAGTTTGCGGTACGAGAGTTTTAAGACGCTTGACGAGGTGGCTGTTGATATGGGATTGAGTTTGCGGCAGATAATGCGAAAACATAAAAATATTTTAAGAATTTTAGATAATGTCATTGAATGTCATACTCTTGACATGATATGATGTAAACTGGATAAAATGAAAACGAGAAGGCTATTCGCCCTCCCGTTTGGTTTCGCACAGTTCGTCCAGCGTTACCTCCAGGGCCTCCGCCAGTTTGAGCGCGGTGGAGATCAGGCAGTCTCCTCGCTTCTCGATGTCCTGGATCGTTCGCCGGGGGACGCCGGATAACTCGGCCAGTCTTGGGACGGACAGCTTACGCGCTGTGCGGATGCCGCGAAGGTTCATACTACTTTCTCCTCTCGGTGATGATGTTGACGGCTACCGATACCAGCGCGATTAATACGGCGGCGACGGCCGCGATGTTAAGCGCGGATAAATCGGAGTAGTCGGTGTCGATAAGCGCCAGGACGCAGGCGACGACGCACGCGCCGTACATAAACTTTTTATTGTTTTTCATGGTGTCATCGGATATAATGGTGGGAAGGAAGGGGCTTTCGCCCCAACCTTACTCTTTGTTTTTGTCCTTGAGGTTTCGCCTTATCCAGTAGATTGCCATCGCACTGTAGGTTATTACCTTGAGGACTTTTTCTATCCAGTCCATTATATCCACTTTGTTCACCCCCTTTCTGATACTTATCATAGCACGTTTTAACGTGCGTGTCAAGGGGTTTTTTACAAAAATTGCAATTATTTAATAAAATTTATCAAGGTACTGTGACAGAAAATTTCCATTGCGGGTGCAGATGAGCCCAAACGTCCGCTAGTTAGAGAAAAATTTTTCCAGCATTATACTATAGCATTAACCAGAAGGTAAACATATGGGGAACGGGAGAACAGCGGGCAAGAAGCTGACAAATAAACGCATGGCACGCGCAGAAGAAATCGCGGCAGTAACAGGTGTCAGTGTGCCAAGAATACACCAGCTTCGACAGGAAGGCGTAATTGAGTTCGCTCAAAAAACCGGCACAGGCCCCGGCAGTGCCGGTCTTTATGACTATGACGAAACGATTCATAGACTGCTCTGCTATTACCGCGAAAAAGCCGACATGAAGACCGCGCCTGATGAAGCACTGGAAAAGGAAAAAATCCTTCATGAAAAAGCCAAACGAGAAACAGCGGAGTTAAAATTGAAGGCCCTACGGAGTCAGCTCCACCATACCGAAGACATAAAACACGTCCACGGATTCATAGTCGCGCGGCTCCGAACAGGGCTTTTATCCTTGCCTCTCGGGGTGGCTCCGCAGTTGACCGGGATAGAGGATATTAACCAGATCGCAGGGATAATCGACGAGCGGTTAAGGCAAGCGTTAGAAGAGGTGTTCAACTTTACCTACGACGACTTCGCCCAAAGCGAAAGCGAATACATAAAGGGGCTGGAGGATATGGACGAGCAGGAAGACCCGGAGCAAACGGAGGATTCCAAAGGTGAGCCAGGACAATGCTAACGACCGTAATTATGCACTGATCAATACCTTTACAGAGGTATCGGGGCTTTATGAAGCTATAAAACCCCCGCCCCGCATGGACATCGCCGAATGGGCGGAAGAATACCGCATCGTATCCAGCGAGGAAGCGGCTGCGCCTGGCCCCTGGCGCAACAGTTACGCGCCGTACACTGTCGAGGTTATGAAGGCCATATCCGACCCCTTCGCGC
>JAISVU010000374.1 GCA_031271375.1 Clostridiales bacterium
AAACTTGGCGTGACCCGTGTTTTGACCAGCGGGCAGGAGCCCAGCGTTGACTACGGCGCTGATGTTGTAAAGCAAATGGCGGAATATGCCGCGGGCCGCATAGAAATACTGCCAGGCGCTGGACTGACCATTAAAAACGCGGGCAGATTCGTTGAAAAAACCGGCGTGACCCAGGTGCATGTCGCCCTGACAAAAACAATGTCCGACACTTCAACGCTTGGGAACGCGGCCATTTATTACGGCGGCGCTCTTTACCCGCCGGAAGACAGGTTTAATATGGCGGACGCGGATAAAATCAAGGAATTCATCGGCGCGCTGCGCGGTTAGATACGGGCATAACAAGGTAATGGATTTAGATGAAACCAATCGCTTTCATACGGTTGGTTTCATTCATATAGCTATAATTATATATGTCTATAGTTAAGCGATAAAATACAAAGCCTAAAACAGCGGGGTATATGACGTGAAAATACGGGTTAGAGCGATTTTAGTCATTATTTTAACAAATTCCATAATAATATTGCTTAGTATTTTTGCGGGTACCGGCTATGTTAGAACAAATATTGAAAACTATATAGAAACGGATATGATGGTTGTCGCCGATATAGCGGACCGCTTCATCAGTTCCGAGCTTGATATGCTGAGGTACGAAGCGGGGGAAGTTGCTCAAGTTCTTTCAACTGCCGAATCTGATGGCTGGACGGGAACCCTGTCGGAGCAGCTTAACCAGTATCCCCGGTTTATAGGTATGTCAGTCATAGATAAAGAATTTGCAATTATATCTTCCGCGGGGGAAGCGCCTGCATCCGCTAACATCATAAACAGCAACGCGGTTCAAAAAGCGTTTTCAGGCGAAAAGGCGTTTACTTCCACGGTTCCGGACGCTGACGGAGTAGTATTCTACCTAGCGGTTCCCATCCCGTCAGAGGAGCGCATTCTGATGCTTACGCTGGACGGCATGTATTTTGCCGACTTAGTGTCGGAGTACAAGGTGTGGGAAACGGGGCATATCTTCATAGACGACAGCGAGGGCTATATTATCGCCAACATACGCCCCGAGTGGGTGCAGAACCGCCAAAATTTTATTTTGGAAGCGCAAAACGACCCTCAATACGAAAATCTGGCGTCTATGTTGATAAAACTGACTTCAGGCGAAAGAGGCGTCGGTTACTATTCAATGAACGGGATTCCGCGCATATGCGCCTACAGGTCAATATCAGGGTCTAAAGAAGGCTGGTGCCTGGGGATTGTCGCGCCGCTTTCCGAAAGCCCTGTAGCTAATGTAGACCGCGGGATATTTATAATCGCTGGAATCAGCTTTTTATTAAATATCGCGGCGGCAGTAGTGGCTTCAAATTTTATAAAGAAACCTTACGAAGAAATAGCGGTGCTTAAAGAGAAAGCGGAAACCGCGTTTGACGAACAGAAAAAAATGCTGTCTGAAATCGAGCGGCGCGATTACTTATTGAAAACCGTTAATCACGCGGCTGATATGCTTTTGCATACTGAGCCTGAAAACTTTGCCGGTGTTCTTCAAGAGTGCATGGGCATGATGACACAGGCGGTCAACGCCAACAGAATGCGTGTAATCAAGAACTCCGTGGAAAACGGGCAGCTTTGCCGCAGCCTTTTGCATGAGTGGTGTGAAGGCGTTTCTTCATTAAAGGACAGCGTCTTCACTACCAAGGTTTCATACCTCGAAACCACGCCGGCAATGCTGGATACAATGCTCCGGCGAGGGTATATACACAGCCGCACAGATGACATGCCTGTATCCGACCAAGAATGGTTTAGGGCTCAAGGCATACTCTCCGTACTTATGTTCCCTGTTTTCTCCGGCGATGAATTCTGGGGTATGGTAGGCTTCGATAACTGCCGTGACGGGCGCCTCTTCTCAGAAACAGAGGTTCAGATCATGCAATCGGGCGGAATGATAATTGCAAACGCGCTGTTACGAAACGAGTCCGTGATGAGCATCAAGGATACGTCGTCGCAGCTTAAAACCGCGCTCGCGGACGCGAAAGAAGCTAACAACGCGAAAAGCAATTTCCTCGCTCATATGAGCCATGAGATACGGACGCCTATGAACGCCATAATCGGGCTTAGTCAGCTCATGCTTGACGAGGGCGGCCTTAGCGCCGGGACGGAGTCCAATCTGGAAAAGATTTACGGAGCGGGTTCAACTATACTTAGCATTGTAAATGACTTGCTTGACATATCAAAAATCGAGTCGGGTAAATTTGAGCTGTATAATACGGAATACGATACCCCGAGCCTCATAAATGATGTCATTACTCAGAATGTCGTGCGTATCGGGGAGAAGCCTATCACACTCAGACTGCACGTTGACGCCGGCTTGCCGGGGTCGCTTTACGGCGACGATTTACGCGTAAAGCAAATTTTCAATAATCTGCTCTCGAACGCATTTAAGTACACCAACTCAGGATTTGTTGACTGGCGTTTGACATTTGAGCGCGACAGAAACGGAATCTGGCTGATTTCCAGCATAGAGGACACAGGGATCGGGATGAAACCGGAAAGCTTAGAAAAACTATTTTCGGAATACAATCAGGTAGATGCCGAGATAAACCGCAAGGTTGAGGGAACCGGGCTCGGGCTCGCGATTACTAAACGCATGGTGGAAATGATGGACGGCGCCATTTCCGTAAAAAGCGAATATGGCAAAGGCTCTGTTTTCTCGGTCCGCTTATGGCAGGAAATCGTGTCAGAGACACCCATAGGAAAAGAGGTAGCCGAAAACCTTATGAGCCTGCGCCATACATTTGAAAAACGCAGTAAAGGAGCTAAAATAAATCATATAGATTTATCCTACGCTCATGTGTTAATCGTCGATGATGTCTCTACAAACCTTGATGTTATAAAAGGGATGTTAAAGCCTTATGGCGTAAAGGCAGACTGCGTCACAAACGGGCGCAAGGCTATAATGATGATCCGTTCGCAAAACCCGCGCTATAATGCAGTGTTTATGGATCATATGATGCCCGAGATGGACGGAGTGCAAACAACCCGGAATATACGTGAGAAAATAGGTACCGAGTATGCTAAAAACATTCCAATTATCGCTCTTACAGCTAACGCTATCGTTGGCAATGAGAAGATGTTCCTTGAGAACGGTTTCCAGGATTTTATCTCAAAGCCTATAGACACGGCTAAACTGGATGCGGTGCTTAGGCGCTGGGTTAGGGATAAAACCTTTGAAAAGGATTTAATTCTGCCTGAAGGTAAAAACAATATAAACGGCGAAAAGGCTTCAGACAAAAAAAACATAGAATTTAACCCCAAAAACGTTGCTATAGATGGACTGGATATTTATAGACTCTTGGAAATCTTTGGCGGCGATACGGAAGTCTTGACTGAAGTTCTGATTTCCTATACACAAAGCACCCGTCATTTATTAGCCGGCCTAAAAAGGCATTTGGAAGCTGGAAACCTTGCGGATTTTGCGATAGCCGTTCACGGCATAAAAGGCTCCAGCTACGGCATCTGCGCGGATAAGATAGGAAAAGAAGCCGAGATGCTTGAAAAGTCCTCAAAGGCTGGCGACCTTGCCGCCGTACAAGCGGGTTACCCGGCATTTGAGAAAATGACGGAATCTTTCCTTGAGGATTTAGATTCGGCGCTTGGGCATTAATTGGTGCGAACAGCGTCGTATCCGATGATTGCAATTTAGAGCCGAAGTATGCCCCTCAGATGCTGAATGGTGCTCAATAATTACAGCTATTCCGAAATCCTTTACTTTTTCGGTGGAAGGGTGTAGTATTATTAACAAGAATTTCCGGGAGGGAGTAAAGTGAGAACGAAAGCTTTGAGTTTTATGCTAGCGCTGTCATTACTGCTGTCAGCGCCGGGTTCGCTGCGGGTATCGGCGTCGGAAGCATCCGGCGGCGGCTTTAATGTTGCGGACAGCTATGACAGCGCAACGGGGGAGACGGTGTACAGGGTCGAGTACACCGAAGGCAGTTTGGTTTTTTCCGACTCCGATAAACAGATATACTTTGACAAAATAAGGATGCTGGCCGACGCCGCGGCCGCTTATGATTATGAAAATGACAGCCGTGATCCTGAAACGGGCGCTGTTATCAGCAGCTGGACGGGCGGCGTGCCTGACTTGACGGGTACGGGCGGGAATATTAAGGATATTGCGCTGGCGGATCTTAATTTCGACGGAACGCCGGAGCTTTTGGTCGCGTCCCGTGAAGTGGCCGGAGGGGGTAACGATTTCGTGCATATCTGCACGATATTAGACGGCGCCGTTGTCGAACTGGGTAGTTACTATCTGGCGGGAAATACGATGACATACCGCAGATCCACCGAAAACACTTTAGGCACATCCATATCGGGGACGCCATTGTTCCCCATGATGATGAATCAGTCATCCATTGACATCACGCCGGTGTGGCGTATATCGGCGGGTATAATTGACTACAGCGGGCTTGGCCCGTATTACACGCCCGCCTATTATGAATTCGACGCGTCGCTTAAAATGGATGAGGCGTATATGCAGAACGCGTATCGCTCAGCGCCTTATATGATAGGCACGGGAGCTATACTACGCGATCCGCCGGCGAGCATTGGGCGCGGCGTGGATCCCGGGCATGATTTCGGCATGGACTTCGGCGGCGAACCGTATTCCGACTTTGCCATTTGGCGCTTTCTAGATGAATATAAACCGGATACGGACCGTATTCAGAAAGCGAAAATTTGCACCGTTTCATTCTATATTGAGAGCGGCGCGCCGTTTGAGACGATGGAGGTCGCGTTCGGGTCGGAGATTCGCTTGCCTGAGGCGGGTATAAACGGGGAATCGCCGGGCTGGCGTCTGGGGGCGAATAATAAGCTGTACGAACAAAGGGCGCGCTTTAACGTGGGGAACGCGCCGCAGCTGACGTTCGTTCTGGATGTTCCGCCGTATGAGTTCGGGTACAAGGCGCAGACTCCGTTTTCGTTTATAGGCGATAACCTGGATAAATGGATTGCAGAGCTGGACAGCGAGTACGCCGAGTTCGGCGGAATCAATTACGCGGACGATACCGGCATGGCCAAGGGTTTAATGACAATAAAAATAAATCCGGTAAACGCTGCGCAGGAAATGCTGGCGGCCGCGTTTACGGCGGAATTTCAATACCACGCGAATAAAAACGCGATGTTGTTTATGGATCTGGCAAACGGGTACAGGAGCGCCGTCAATGCTGATGACGGTTTTGTTAATAATGAGGCCTTTGATGACGACAAGTGCAATCAGCTGATGCAGGCTTATGTGGATGCTAAATGCAACCGCATATATCAGGAAGTATACACGATGATATTCTATGAACGTTTTTCGTGGACGGACTGGAATATGTGGCTTGATGTTGCCGTTGAGGCAGCGCTGGATGAAGGCGAGGATATATTGTTGTCGTCTATCAACACAGGGGACGCGCTACGTTTTGTGACCGACCATTTTGGCGCGGACGTCGCGGATACCCGGTTAGTATACGAGCTTTTTCAATCGTCAACGGGTTTATTAAAGGATTCCGCAGTCAATACGCTGAGGAAGTTTCAGAGTTTTATGGAACAAGCGATAGATTCCTTGGATATGCAGCAAAAGAGGCGGACCGCGGATCACATTGCCAAGTCTGAAACAGACGCGTTTCTAGCCGCATTGAACGCTCAGTTGAAATAATTACCCAATTAAGGGATAAACAGAAAATAAACTCAGAAAGGAATACATGTCGGTTGTACTCATGGATATTAACGCAGACGGTTATGAGGACCTCGTAACGTACAGGCAGGAGGAGGTTTACGGTCAATACGGCGAGCTGGACGAACCCGATATAAACTACGAACTGGATGTTTACAGCACGGCCGGTTCATTTGAAGAGTTTAAGGATGAGATTTACCTGTTCGATTATCAGCAGGTTTTCTTTATAACCAATAAAGGGTATTTGGCTTTCTATACTTCTTCTCGCCTAAAAGTTTCACTGCGTGAAACTCGAAGCGCGGCGCTACGCTTGCACTCATCCTGCGGATTCGCAAGGCATAAATGCCTTGTTTAGGCGGATGTCGTAAGGGTGGCTTGAGCTAGTAAAAGCCTCCTGTGCGCTAGCGCACTGAGTCTTTTACTGCTCAAGCAGTATATATCCACGGCAGCGATATAACGCCAGGCGCCGGCTGGGTTTTTGACGAGTCCGGGCAGTATACGCTGAGCGGCGGGTATTATCAGGCAAACGGCGTGAAGATTGAGCCCGCATTTGACTACAAAACGGTAGCAAAAGAAGAATTCCTGGACATTTGCGCGCGGTTCGGCCTTAAAACGGTTGACGAAGTCAATGACGGAAACAATAATTTTGACTATTAGCCGGGCCGGTCACTATTTCCGTACGTCGGTACTGACGCTGCCATAGCCACGATTCGTTCATGGGGTTACGGCGACATCAGAACCCAGACCCCCTGGACGGATATTATTAGCATCGCCGCTGGCCCCGTTCATACGCTGGGTTTAAAAAGCGACGGGACGGTCATGTCCGCAGGTTTTCAGAATTACAGTGACACAATCAAAAGCGAGACGCAGATTACGTCTGACTGGACGGATATTATCGACATAGCCGCCCGTTCTGTTAAGTTGACGACATTGATCCTTTCTTGGAAAGTCAAGCCCGCCGCCCTTCACGTCACATGCCTGTGCCCATCCAACCCCATTCGCTAAAAACTACAAACAAAATTACACACTCTGACCCTCAGTCAAATTATGGCAATTTAGACACAATTCAACCTTCATATCAATAAATGCGCTAAAATGGAATAGACGGTACTTTACCAAAGCGCCGGCCCGGCGCTTTTTTATAGACCGTTAATCTGCCACAGCCAGGGGGATCATCATATGAAAACGAAAAAGAACATTATCGTCATATTAATCGCCGTCCTAATGATTTTTTCGCATTGCGTTACGGCGGCAGCGTCCGAAGGAGCGGCTAATCGGCGGACAGTAACGACGGAGGATAACGACGAGGAGAAGAGACCAGAAAAAGAAGAAAAAGAAGAAAAAGAAGAAGACACGGAAAAAGAAGAAAAAGAAGAAAAAGAAGAAGACCCCAAAAAAGAAGAAACAGAAGATGACCCCAAAAAAGAAGAAACAGAAGAAAAAGAAGAAGACACAGAAAAAGAAGAAGAAGGCCCCGACGAAGGCGAAACCGAAGGTGACGACGAAACCGAAGGCGAAGGCGAAGGCGAAACCGAAGGCGAAGGCGACACTGACGGCGAAAAAGAAGGCCCCGCCGCGCCTAAGCTGTTCGCCGAGGGAGAAAACTTCCGAATCGGCGAGGACGGCACGTCTTACGCGAAGCTGGAGGACGCAGCCGCAGCCGTCGAAGACGGCGAGACGATATACATGCTTACGGATGTTGAAGTAGCAGCATATGACATATTGGACGTGGCTAAGACATACACCATTGATCTGGGAGGCCATGAGCTGTCATCCGATGCGACCTTGACGCTTAAAATTTCAGGCGGAAACGTAACAATCCAAAACGGATATTTGTCCAATCAATGGATGGCGGCCATATCCGTCGGCGGCAGCCCAAAGGTTACGTTAAGCGGCCTTAATGTTAGCTGTATCGGAGTATACGACGCTGACTTCGCGGTTTTATTGGAAGGAAGTGGCGAGGTGGACATCCTGAGCGGAGAGTATCACGGCGGAAAACACGCCGTCAACGTCGCGGACGGTAAAGTGACTATCACGGGGGGCCGTTTCACCTCCGACAACAGCGCGGCTTTGTACGCGTATGATCCCAACTTCATTAGCATTGCCAATGGCTCTGCCGCCACGCGCGAGGATTGGCTTAACAATAGCGGCGTCCAAGAAGTCACGGTATCGCCCATTCCCAATTTTGACAACGCCTTCCTAAGCGGCCTTTATTACCAAGTTGGCGATGGCGAAACCATAGCCGTGCCAGATTTCGAACAGAATAAATATGAATACACCATATTGCTGCCCGGGGATACCAGCCTTCCGGCAGTAATAAACCTTTACCCGGAACCTGTGGCTTCGGGAGCGACAATCACATCAGATACAGCTGTAACGCTGCCGGGCGTCGACGAAACCGTCAAAGTAACGGTTCGGGCAATGGACGAAACAACCACAAAAACATACTCACTCCGTTTTAGGATTATGGCGCAAAATTTCCAGATTGATGACGGCCGTTATTACAACGATCTGGAGGACGCCGTTAGGGACGTCGAAGACGGCGGAACGATTGTAATGCTGAAAGACGTTGAAGTTAGATACGGTATCCAGTTAAATAATATAGATAAGGACTGCGTTATCGATCTTGGAGGCAACACTATTATCGTGCCAGATTTTACTAGCCTATTTTCTATTCAAAACAGCGCGGGAACGGTTGAATTCAAAAACGGAAAAATAGAAAGCGCAGGAATCAACTGCATTTTTATAGAAGGCTCGACGGTTATTCTAAGCTATTTGACGGTCAGCGCTACTGGAGGCGACAACCAATACGCCGTCAATACGAAAGACAGCGACGTCACGATCCGGGGCGGCTCTTACTTCGGCTATAACTCAGCTGTTAACTACGACGGCGGCAGCGTCACGATATATACGGGTACCTTCAAATCTACAGGCAGAGCGGCTCTGGCCGAGGTCGAGGGCGGGAACATCAGCATTGCGCCCGGTTATTTCCCGACGGGCACGCCGTGGAAGGGCTATGACGGCCTCAATGAGGTTGAGGTGGTAGCAGGTTTACCCCTGGCAAATAAGACTGACGTGAGCGACTCAATAACCTTTGATCCCGGAAGCGCGAACTACGTCTATAACGTGGAGCAGGACTGCGCTCCGGCAGCGATAGCCACCACCTACCCAGGCGGTTACTGGACATATGAATACGAACCGGCGGGCGGGAACGCCGCGCTGGGCGCTAACGGCAAGCCGCTGAACGCCGGGGAATACA